>JASLOV010000130.1 GCA_030745285.1 Dehalococcoidia bacterium
ATCCGAGCCGCCGCCGCGATCGCCGCTGTAGATGCGGCCGTAGTTGGTCATGTAGGAGCCGCCGTCGTCCCCGGCCGAACCGGCGCCCGATCGCCACTCCGACGCCGGAAGCGTCACTCGAAAATCGACGATCACCGTTCACCTCCCACGGACTCGACACGTAGCACTGGAGGCGACTGTAGCCGATCGCACCGGGATCACGGCCCGCCCGGCCGCGAGGGCCCCGCTCTGCGCCCTTATGGCCACCTGCAGAACGATCGGAGGCAGGGGATGCCAGAGTTCGATGCGGTGAAGGACGCCGACCTGAAGGCGCTCTTCCAGAAGGCACACGAGGAGCTGCAGTCCGGCGATTCGACCGCAGCGGTGCACACCTTGAGCGAGACCTATCTGACGTTGATCGAGAAGACCTCGGAGCTGGTCTCGGCGGAGACGCCGGGCGTGGGCACGCCGGTGCGCACGGTCACCCTCTGGCCGCAGCTCGGCGCCAACCTCGTCGCGGGCTCGCTCAACTCCGGCAAGCCACAGATCGACTTCAAGCGCGATGAGTTCTCGATGAGCGAGGCGTTCACCTACTACGAGTTCACCGTGGACACGACGCTGAAGTTCCAGGGCTAGCCCGCTCGCAGACGGGCCACGGCCCGCCGCGACGCGTCTACGATTCGTCCCATGTCCGGTCGTGCTCGACGCTGGCTATCGCTCTGCGGCGCTGCGTTCGCAATGCTGCTCGCCGCCTGCTCGCCCGCGGACGGCCCCGACGGCCGGCCTACCCTCCAGCCCGCCGCCACCAGCGCCCGTGAACCGGGCGCAACCACGACCCCGGCTCGCCGCTCCACAGCCACCGCCTCGCCCGAACGGAGCGGCGGGAACGCCGCCAGTGCCGTCGAGCCGCCGGCCGGGCTCGCCCTGCCCTTCGACGTGGCCGACATGGCCGGCTTCATCAGCCCCTTCGGGCTCTACCGCACCTCGAAGGACCGCCCCGAGTTCGGTCACAGCGGCATCGACATCCCCCTGCGGCAGGGCGCCCCCATCTACGCCGTCGCCGACGGTGCGATCATCTCCGTCACCCCCACCGTCGACCACCGCCCCGGGTCCGTGGTGTGGCTGCGCATCGCTGCCGGTGACCGGGGAATCAAGGGCTGGGAGTACCTCTACGAACACATCGACCTCACACCCGGGTTGGTCGAGGGCAGTACCGTCCGCCGCGGCGAGGCGATCGGGACGAACCCGATCGGGCTGAACGCCGGCAACAACCACCTCCAGCTCTCGTATGCCTTCAATGAACAGCGATTCACCAACCGGCACACGTGCTGGGTCGACCAGCTCGACGCGCCCGGGCGCGCGGCGCTAACCGGGCGCTTCGACGAGATCCGGGCCAGCGAGGGGTTCGTGCAGGCCTGGAGCACGTTAGTGAGTGATGGCATGCTCGCCTACCGCGAGCTGCTGAATGCCGAGCGCTTCCCCGATGGAGCGCAGCTCTGCTACCCGCCCGGGACGGACGTGCGCACCGGCCCGTAGAATCGCCCCGTAGACCGCGCGGCACACGCGAAGGGGCGCACAGATGAGCTCACCACTGGCGCTGCTCGACGAGTTGCTCGCGGCCGTCGGGCGCGACCGGGCCGAGGGCGGCGGCGGCGCGACTATCACTGGCGCAGACCCGGTCTTCCCGCTGCCGCTGCGCACCGGGGAGGCGGGCGCGGCAGCGATCGCGGCGACCGGGCTCGCGGCCGCCGAGCTGTGGCGGCTGCGCTCGGCCGTCGAACAGCGGGTGAGCGTCGACGTGCGCGCGGCCAGCGCCGGCATGCGCAGCGGTCGCTATCTGCGCGTCGAGCGCGACAACGACGCCGTGCAGAAGGTCGCGCCCGGCATCCGCTCCGCCGTGGCCGGGATGTACGAGGCGCGCGACGGCCGCTGGATCTACCTGCACTGCAACTTCGCCCACCACCGCGAGCGCATCCGCTCGCTGCTCGACTGCGACGACGACCGCGAGTCCTTCGCCCGGGCCGTTTCCGGCTGGGATGCGGCGGAGCTCGAGCAGGCCGTCGTCGACGGCGGCGCCTGCGCCGGCCTGATTCGCACCGCCGAGCGGTGGGCGGCCGGCGGCCCAGCGCAGGCCGTGGCAGAACTGCCGCTGCTCGAGGTCGAGCAGATCGGCGAGAGCCCGCCGGAGGCCCCGGGCGAGTCGGCCGGTCGGTCCGGCGGCTCAGGCGCCGGCGGAAACCGCGGCAACCAGAGCAACCGCGGCGACCGCCCGCTCTCGGGCGTGCGCGTGCTCGACCTCACCCGCGTGCTCGCCGGTCCGACCTGCGCGCGCACCCTCGCCGAGCACGGCGCGGACGTGCTGCGCATCGGGCACGCCGGCCTGCCGGAGCATGGCCTGCACACCATCGACACCGGTCACGGCAAGCGCTCGGCCGTACTCGACCTGCAGTCGGCCGAGGGCGGCGAACGCCTGCACGCGCTCGCCCGTGTCGCCGATGTCTTCTCGCAGGGCTACCGCCCCGGCTCGATGGCCGCCCGGGGCTTCTCGCCGGAGGCGATGGCGCAGGCCCGGCCCGGCGTCATCTACGTCACGCTCAGCGCCTTCGGCCACGCTGGCCCGTGGGCGCAGCGCCGCGGCTTCGACACCCTCGTGCAGTCGGTCAGCGGCTTCTCGCACGAGTACGCCACCGCGGAGGGCGAGCCGAGGCTGCTGCCCGTCTCCGCGCTCGACTACATCACCGGCTACATCGCCGCCTTCGGGGTGATGGAGGCCCTGCGGCGGCGCGCGACCGCCGGCGGCAGCTACCTGGTGCGCGTCTCGCTCGCGCAGACCGGGCGCTGGCTCGCTTCGCTGCCGCGCGTTCCCGTCGAACAGGTCGCCGCCGCCGGCGAAGACCTCACCCCCGAGGAGATCGCGGCGCTGAGCACGACCACCGACTCAGCCTTCGGTCGCATCAGCTACCTCGCGCCGATCGCACAGCTCCCGGAGACCCCGGCCCGCTGGGAGCGTTCCGCCGTCCCGCTTGACCATGGCGAGGCGACCTGGCTGGACTGACGGCGGGCAGCGGCCTCGGCGTCGCGATCAAGGGCCGGGCTGCATGTAGTCACGCCGCGGTTGCATGGGCGGTTCGACCGGCTCGCCGGCCTGCTCGGGCTCAACCGCGACGTCCGACGGCGCATCGTCCGCCCGGGGCGCTGCGGCGGGCGCCGGCTCAGGTGGGGGTTCGGGCGCGGCCTCGCGCCGAACAGCGGGCGTGGCCTCGGTCGAGACGGGCGGCGGCACCTCGACCGCGGCAGCCGGGCCGTCACCATCCGGCAGGCCGCCGGTGATGCGCGCCGGCAGTTTCGGCTGCCGCACCATCAGCACCAGCAGCGCCCCCAGCACCCACATCACGGCGACGGCGTAGAACGCGCCGTCGTAGTTGCCAACCCGGTCGAAGTAGAGCTGCACGACGAGCGGGCCGCCTGCGCCGAAGAAGAGCGTGAACGGCATCGCCACACTGCGCACAGCGCCCAGGTAGCGCCGCCCGAAGTAGGAGGCCCAGATCACCTCTTGGATCGGGATCTGGCCGCCAAAGCCGAGACCGATCAGTACGAACCCCGTCGCCAGCAACCTCACGTCGTGCGCCTGCGCGGCCACGACGACGATTGCCGTCCCGGCCGCCGAGATCAGGAAGCCCGCCGCCGCGAGCACCTTCCCGGGGTAGTGATCGAGCAGCACCCCCCACACCGGCTTCACCAGAGCGGCGGGAAGGGCGACGGCGAACGAGAGCATGAACGCCGCCGTCGTGCGGCTGAACCCGGCGTCCGTGGTGAAGGGGATGGTGGTGAACAGGATCGTGCCGAGGCCGACGCCGGAGACGCCGAAGGCCAGCACGATCTGGTACAGCGTGGCCGTGCGCAGCGCCTCGCCCTGCGTCAGCGAATTCGCGAAGTCCGCCCGCGCCGCCTCGCCCGCGCCGGCACGCATCTCCTCGTCGCTCCTGCCGTCGGGGTTGAGCCCATGCTCCTCCGGCGTGCTGCGCATCATCAGCGCCGCCGGGTAGACCGCCGCCCAGGCGATCACGGCCAGCAGCCGCCAGCCCGCCCGCCAGCCGAACGCGTCGACGAACGGTGTCAGCACGAGCGGCATCAGGATGCCCGCGACGGACACTCCGACGGCCGCCACGCCGACCGCCATGCCGCGGCGCTGCACGAACCACTTGGAGAGCGTGACGTTGACGACCAGGTTGCCGATCATCGCAGCGCCGACCGTGAACATCGCGCCGCGCAGCACGATCCACTGCCAGAGCTCCGTGACACCGCTGGTGAGGAAGAGCCCGGCCCCCAGCACCGTCACGCCCGCCACCATCATGCCGCGCGCATAGCCGCGGTCGACGAGCACGCCGACGAATATGCCGAAGAAGGCCATGATGAATCGCCCGGCGGTCTGGGCGAGCGAGAACTCGGCGCGGGTCCAGCCGAGGTCCTCCGACATCGGCACCACGAAGACGCCGGCGACGTAGGCCTGCGAGCCCGCGGAGATCAGCTGCGCCACGAAGGCAACGCCGATCAGCCAGTAGCCGTAGTAGATCAGCGGCCGCCGTCGCTGCGCGACGGTACCTGCGGTCGGCGCGGACACGCTCACGCCATCGGCTCCTCGGCGGCCCCCCCCCCCGAACGGGCCCAGCTTACCCGGCGGCGGCCGGCATCGTGGCCCGCGGCGCGACGGAGCTACTCGATGGCTGGCTACTTGATAGCTGGCTGTGCGTCGAAGCGCCCGGTGATGTACTGGTCCGCGCGAATCGCCGCCGTGGCGCCGTCGCCGGCGGCGGAAACGACCTGGCGCGCGGCATCGACGCGCACGTCGCCGGCCGCGTAGAGGCCGGCCAGCTCAGTCTCCATCCAGAGGTTCACGTAGGCGTGCCCGCCCCGGTCCAGCGGCACCAGCCCGGCCAGCAGGCTGGAGTTCGGCGTCTGCCCGATGAATACGAACAGCGCGGAGACATCGAGCCGTCTCTGCTCGCCGCTTTTCACGTTCTTGAGGTCGACTGACGTGACCTCGTCCTCGCCGTTCACCCGCTCGACGACGGTGTCCCAGACCGGAACGATCTTCGGATCCTCCGCCACCCGCTGCTGCAGCAGCCGGGAGGCGCGGAACTGGTCGCGGCGGTGAATCACGGACAGCTTCGATGCGTAGCGAGTCGTGAACAGCGCCTCATCGAGCGCGGCGTCGCCCCCGCCCACAACGGCGACCTCCTGGCCCTTGAAGAACGCCGCATCGCAGGTCGCGCAGTAAGAGACGCCCCGGCCGGTCAGCTCCGCCTCGCCCGGCACCTCGAGCTTGTTCTGGTCTGCCCCGGCGGTCACGATCACGGCCTTCGCGCGGTAGAGTCCGGAGTCCGACTGCACGATGTAGTACGGCCCCTCCCGACGGAGGTCGGAGATCGGCTCGTACTTCGTCTCCACGCCGAAGCGGCCCGCCTGATCGTGCATCGCCATCGCCAGGTCGTAGCCCTCGATGCCGTTCGCAAAGCCAGGGTAGTTCTCCACCAGCCCGGACTGGGCGATCTGGCCCCCGATCATGGAGTGCTCCCAGACGACGGCGCGACGCAGCGCGCGCGCTGCGTAGATGCCGGCCGTCAGCCCGGTCGGCCCGCCGCCGATGATGGCGACGTCGATTTCCTCGTACGCCCGCGCGGGGCTCTCGTCAGTCATCGCAGCCTCCAATTCTCTCTCGTGCATACGTGATGTCACACGTGATGGACGGGTCGCGCGGTGTCTGAGAACGAAACTTGCAACACGCGGTCGATGTCCTGACACTGAGCGCTGAGCCAACTCTTCGCTTCGGATACGAGCGAGCCGCCCCACCGCCGAAGGACATTGCCGTGACGCAGCCCGGCGTCGAACAACCGAGCGACGAGGACCGCGCGCAGGCCTCGCCCGGGTCCATGGCGAAGATGTGGAAGTACGTCGAGGCCTTCGCCAACAAGAGTGGCTCTTACCTCCACCCCCAGCGCGAGATCACCGAGTTTCTGGTGATCGGGCTCGCCAAGCACATCGATGAGGTCGGGCGCCCGCTCTGCCCCTGCAACTTCTACGAGGACCGCCAGAAGGAAGTCGAGGCGAAGACGTGGATCTGCGCCTGCGAGGAGATGCAGAAGTACAAATACTGTCACTGACTGCTCTTCGTCACGTCGGAAGGTCTTCCGATCACTGAACATCTCCCGGAGGGACATGAGGGCCGAGAGATCTACGGCCTCGTCAAGGATCCGCACCCCGACAAGGGCCGTGCGATCTGGCGGCTGGAGCAGAAGCAGGGCCGGACGATCCACAAGGGCGTCCGCGCCACCGACTCCGACGCTGGCTAGACGGGCCCCCGCGAAATCAGCAAGAACCGCGTCTCGCCCGAGGGGCCAGAAGACCGGCCGTTCGGCATGAGACTGGCGGGCTTCTCAGCCCGCCAGTCTGTCGTCAGTGGCCGGCCCTCACGGGCCCTTCGTAACCGGAACGGCTGCTAGAGCGCGTCGTCCAGGCGCTTGGCCAGGTCGCTCTTCGGACGGAAGCCGACGATTTGCGAGACCGGCTCGCCACCCTTGAACACCAGCAGGGTCGGGATCGAGCGGATACCGTACTTGCCGGCGATCTGCGGGTTGTCGTCCGTGTTCAGCTTCACGAACTTCACTTTGCCGGCGTAGTCGTCGGACAACTCCTCGACGATCGGAGCGACCATGCGGCACGGCCCGCACCACGGCGCCCAGAAGTCGACGAGGACGGGGGTATCGTTGTCCAGCACGTCGCTCTGGAACGTGGCGTCTGTGGTTTCGGTCGGGTGACTCATTCCGATGTCCTTTCCGCTTACGCGGCTCGCCCTTGCGGGCGCTCTCCTGATGATCGCTGTTTCGGCGGAGATACTGTAATAGTGGGTTGACAGCCGCCTACCGACTAGTTACATTCTACATACCCCCATGGGGTATGTCAAACGCTCCAGTGACGAGGGAACGGACCGGCCTCCGGGCCTCCTCCGGGAACGAGAATGCATGATGACCCAGCAGACCGGTCCAGATCAATTGCAGGCTCGCCTGAGCCGCATCGAAGGCCAGATCCGCGGCATCGCGCGCATGCTCGACAGCGATCGCGCCTGCGAGGACGTCGTCACCCAGCTGATGGCGATCCGCTCAGGCATCGATAACGTCGGCGCGCTCATCCTCGACTCCCACCTCGGCAACTGCATCGGCGGCTCCGACCAGACCGAGGAGGAGCAGATCGAGGCGCTGCGAGAGTCGATGCGGCTGTGGTGGCGCTTCGCCCCCGCCTCGGGAGGGCTCGGCGCCGAGACGGAAGCTGAGGTTCAGTAGCGTCACCAGCCGCCAGCAGTAGTGCCCACGGGCAACCCACTCGCCGCCGGCAGGCGTCGCCTGAGCCCAATCGCCTGAAGCCTGTCGCCTGAACCTTACGGAGCGGTACGCAACGACGGACCCTCATCCGAGGAGTTGGCAGTGTCCGCAGCGCCTGCAGCGTCAGGTGCGATGGCGGACCGCAGCGCCTCCAGCGCCCCGTGCTCGGCCGCCTCGGCCGCGGTATGCACGGCGTTGGCGACCGCAAACGCATCGCTGCGGCCATGCCCGACCAGCACGATGCCATCGACCCCGATCAGCGGTACGCCGCCGTACTGGCGGTAGTCGAACTTCTGCCGCAGCGTACGCAGTGCAGGCATCAGCAGCAGGCCGCCGAGGCGGGCGCGCCATGAGTCCTTCGCGGCATCCCGGACACCGCCCAGCAGCGTCGTCACCATACCCTCGACGAGCTTCAGCGCGACGTTGCCGGTAAAGCCGTCGGTGACGAGCACGTCGATGTCGCCATCGACGATGTCGCGCCCCTCGACGTTGCCGACGAAGTTGAGCGAGCTGGCGGCGAGCACCCGGTTCGTCTCGACCACCAGCGGCGAGCCCTTCGATGGCTCCTCGCCGATGCTGAGCAGCCCAACCCTGGGCTCTGCCACGCCGCCAACGACGCGCATGTATTCCGCACCCATCGCCGCCCACTGCACGAGGTGTGTGGAGCGCGACTCCGCGTTTGCGCCGGCGTCGACCACCAGCGTCGGCCCCCCGGAGCGGGCTGGGATCATCGCGGCCAGCGCCGGGCGCTCGACGCCCGGCAGCTTGCCGAGCGAGACCAGCGCCAGCGCCATCAGGGCCCCGGTGTTGCCCATCGAGACCAGCGCTCCCGCCTCGCCCCGCTTCACGAGCTCGAGGCCCACGAGGATGGAAGAGCTACGGCGGCGCAGGTCGAGCGACGGCTGCTCGTCCATCGCGATCGCGTCCGGCGCATGCACAACGCGCACGCCCGCGGGGACCCGCTCGTGCGTCGCCAGCTCGGCCGTGAGCGTTCGCTCGTCTCCGACGAGCAACACCTCGGTGCCGTCGTCCGCAGCACGGATCGCCCCCTCCACGGTGGAACGGGGAGCGAAGTCGCCACCCATGGCGTCCAGCGCGATCACGGTCATGTGGCGTGCTCCAGCAAGACGATCAGGCGGTCGTCGCCGTCCGAGATCAGAGAGAGAGCATAGTCGCCGTACCAGCCCACCGGCTCCAGTCCGGCCAGGCGGGCTGCCAGCTCCAGCTCGCCGGGAGTGATCACTCGCATCGAGAACTGCGCCGTCAGCCGCCGCATCGGCCCCTCGTCGGGCTGCACATCGAAGTGCCAGGTCACGTCCTTCATCATCGCGGACGGCCGCCCCTCGATCGCGACGAGCTTGGTCACGAACTCCCCGTCGCCGCGTCGCGTCCAGTGCTCGATTAGCGGCTGCGGGCCGGGCGTGAGGTCGTCCGGGTGCGGCGCCTCGACATCGACGACGGCCAGGCCGCCCGGCGCGAGGTGGCGCGCGATGTTCGCGAGCACGGCGGCGACATCGGCTGCCGACTCCATGTGCTGCAGCCCGCCGAGCGGCACCAGCACGCTCTCGAACCGCGCCCCTGCTTCTTGCAACTCGCAATCGCGCATATCGGCTTGCTCGAGCATCAGTGAGCCGTTCCCCAGGCCGGCCGCGCGCTCACGCGCCCGGGTGAGCATGGCGGCGCTGATATCGACGCCGGTGACGGCGAGGCCGGAGCGGGCGAGCGGCACGGCGACACGTCCGGTGCCGCAGCCAAGTTCCAGCACGGCGTCGCCACGCTCCCTGGCCAGTCCACGGTACATGGCGATGTCGTCGTCGTAGCCCTCGAGGTCCAGGTCGTAGAAGGCGGCCACTGCGGCGAACGGATCGACGGGTGAGATGGTCACGAATCGACGATAGGGAGGCGCTAACGGTCGGTCAACGCTGGTCAGCCGGCCGCAATCACTGGAAGCGTTGACAGCCGGAGCCCCGCTCGCCGAGCATCAAGACATGGCCGCGTCATCGACTCACGAGCGCCGCTGGCGCAACCTCATCCGCGCCGTGCCGGACTTCCCGGAGGCGGGCATCCTCTACCGCGACATCACCCCGCTGTTGCACGACAGCGACGCCCTGCGGGCCGCCAACGACGCGCTCGCAGTTGAGGCGGAGGAGATGTCGGCCACGGTCATCGCCGGCATCGAGTCGCGCGGCTTCCTCTTCGGCGTCGCCGTCGCCGAACGGCTGGGCCTCCCCTTCGTGCCGCTGCGCAAGGCCGGCAGGCTGCCGGCGGAGACCGAAGCCGTCACCTACGACCTGGAGTACGGCACCGACACCCTCGAACTGCACCGCGACCCGTCCGTCGACGGTCATCGCGTCGTCGTGGTCGATGACCTGCTGGCGACCGGAGGGACGGCCGAGGCGGCCGGCCGGCTCGTACGCGCAGTCGGCGGGCAGGCGGCCGGCTACGCCTTCCTGGTGGAGTTGCCCGACCTCGGCGGCCGCGACCGCCTGACCGGATCGGCAGTCTCCGCACTGGTGCAGTTCTAGCACCTCCCACCGTCGAAACGGCCGGTGGCAAGAGCCGTCTGAACTGGCCCCGTCGATAGCCGAGTCCTACCATGAGCGGTGCGGAATTCGCCCGTCCGGGAAGCTGGAGGGGCGGGCTGGCGGGGAATCAATGCCTGATCACGCGCCCCACGAACCAGCCTCACCGGCGCCCGGGCCGGCGGCATGACCGACACCGTCTTCGACCCGGCGACCGAGGGTCTGCCCCGCTTCAACATCCGCGAGACGCGTGACCGCCCGGCGATCGACGCCGCCCTCGCCGAGGACCGCGCCTACGCCGCCTACGCGCTCGGCCACCTGGAGCAGGGGCTGTTTACTCAGGCGCGATTCTGGCTGGCGGAGGGCCCCACCGGCAGCGCCATCGTCTCCCACGCCGGGGCGATGGGTAAGACGCTCTTCGTCGGCGGGGACGCCACGGCGATCGACGCGGTGCTCTCGCTGCACCCCGGGCCCCGCTTCACGTACGTCACCACTGCCGCCCCGGAGCACATCTCGACGCTGGAGCGGACGTACACGATGACCGAGCCGCTGGAGATGATGCGGATGTCCACCAGCCGCCTCTCATTCGTGGCGGCCGACGGCTCGGCGCGGCGGCTGCGGGGGAGCGATGTGCGCGAGCTGAACGCGCTCTACTCCGTCGAGCGCGCCAGTTACTACTCCGCCGAGCACATCGAACGCGGCGTCTACCACGCCATCTCCCGCGACGGGCGCCTGGTGGCGGCGGCGGGCACGCACCTCGTCGCACCGAACATCGGCATCGCCGTCGTCGGTAACGTCTTCACCCACCCCGCGCACCGCGGGCAGGGCCTGGCGACGCTCGTGACCTCCAGAGTGACGGCGGAGCTGCTGGAACGTGGGTGTTCCCTCGTTGCTCTCACCGTCGATCCGACGAACACTCCGGCGGTGCGCGCGTACGCGCGGCTGGGCTACGAACGTGGCGCGGCGGTGGTCGAGGCACGTGCCCGTCGTCGTGACATGCTGGGACTGGGTGCATGGCTGCGACGTCGCACGGCGCCAAGGCACGAACGACGCGGCGAAACCGAACAGCGGGCGACCGGCAGGCCGCCATCACACGAACAGGCAAACGAGCAGGACAGGGGAACCCGATGACGGCAGGTGTTGAAGGCGACTTCGCGGATGCGGGGCTGGCCGAGTCCGGGCAGCAGCGCATCGAGTGGGCGGCCCGCGAGATGCCGGTGATCGCGGGCATCCGCGAGCGTTTCGCGAAGGAGAAGCCCCTGCAGGGCATCCGCATCGCCGCCTGCATGCACGTCACCACCGAGACCGCGAACCTCATGCTTGCCCTGCGCGACGGCGGCGCCGACGCCCGGCTCTGCGCCTCCAACCCGCTCTCCACCCAGGACGGCGTGGCGGCCGCGCTCGTGCTGGAACACGGCATCCCCACCTACGCCATCAAGGGCGAGGACGCCGACTCCTACCAGCGCCACCTGCGCGCGGCGATCGACCACGGGCCGCAGCTGACGATGGACGACGGCGCAGACCTGGTCGCGCTGCTGCACACGGAGCGGCGCGACCTGCTGGAGGGCGTGGTCGGCGGCACGGAGGAGACGACCGCCGGGCTGACGCGCGAACGCGCGCTCGCCCGCGAGGGCGGCCTCGGCTTCCCGGTGATCGCCGTCAACGACGCGAACACCAAGCACTTCTTCGACAATCGCTACGGCACCGGGCAGTCGACGATGGACGGCGTAATCCGTGCCACGAACATCCTGATCGCCGGCAAGGCGATCGTCGTCTGCGGCTACGGCTGGGTCGGCCGCGGCATCGCCTCGCGCGCCCGTGGCCTCGGCGCGCAGGTGATCGTGACAGAGGTGCAGCCGCTGCCGGCGCTGGAGGCGGTGATGGACGGCTTCCGCGTGATGCCGATCGTCGACGCCGCACGCGAGGGCGACATCTTCATCACCGCCACGGGCGACCTCAACGTCATCGACGAACCGGCCTTCGTGGTGATGAAGTCCGGCGCGATCCTGGCGAACTCCGGACACTTCGACTCCGAGATCAACCTCGAGGCGCTCGGCGGCGCGACCGAGACGCAGCGCGAACTGCGCCCCTTCGTGGAGGAGTACACGCTCACCGACGGCCGCAAGATCATCGTACTGGCGGAGGGCCGCCTGGTGAATCTCGGGGCGGCGGAGGGCCATCCTGCGTCAGTGATGGACATGTCGTTCGCCAACCAGGCGCTC
>JASLOV010000131.1 GCA_030745285.1 Dehalococcoidia bacterium
CACGCTGATATGACAACCCTCGACGACTTACTCGAACGAATTCGCACGCGTGTCGACCACCCCGCGACGGTGGCCGAACTGCAGCAGGCCCTCCGCATTCCACGCGACCAGCGGCCGGCCTTCCAGCGGCGCCTCAAGGCGCTCGTCGCTTCGGGCGCCATGGTGCGGATCCGGGGCAATCGCTACGGTCTGCCCGACAAGATGAATCTGGTCGTGGGCCGAGTGCAGACCAATCCACGCGGGTTCGGGTTCGTGACCCCCGAGGCGGCGACCGGCGCGGACGGGGACATCTACATCGCCGGCGCCAACCTCAATCAGGCGATGCACGGCGACCGGGTCGTCACCCGGCTGGAGCGCCGCGGACAGGGTGGTCGGGCCGAGGGGCGCATCGTCCGGATTCTCGAGCGCCGGGCCGCGACACTGGTCGGCCGGTACGACACCGATGAGTCCGGCCTCGGGTTCGTCGTGCCGTTCGACCGCCGGATCATCATGGACGTCCACGTCCCGGCGAAGGAGCGCGGCACGGCCGCGCGGGGCGACATCGTCGTCGTCGAACTCACGCGTTGGCCCACCGCGACGAGGAATCCCGTCGGCCGTGTCACGGAAGTCCTCGGCGATATGGACGCACCCGGCGTCGACATCGAGATCATCCTGCGCAAACACGGGATTCCAGACGAGCACGGCGCAGGGGCGGTTCGAGAAGCCGAACAACTTGGCGCCGAGGTGCGCGACCGCGATCGCCGGGGGCGGACCGACTTTCGTGCGCTGACCACGGTGACGATCGACGGCGAGCACGCCCGTGACTTCGATGACGCGATCACGCTCGAACGGCTGCCGAACGGGCACTACTGGCTCGGCGTGCACATTGCCGATGTCTCGCACTACGTGCGGCCCGGTAGTGAGTTGGATCGCGAGGCTCGCGAGCGGGGCACGTCGGTCTATTTCCCGGAGCGGGCGGTGCATATGTTTCCTTCCGCGCTCTCGACCGGGCTCTGCAGCCTCAATCCCCATGTGGACCGGCTCGTGCAATCGTGTCTGATGGAGGTCACGGACCGAGGCGAGGTGGTGCGGCACGAGCTGCACGACGGCATCATCCACAGCGATGCGCGAATGACCTATACCGAGGTGTCGGCGATCGTCGCCGAGCGCGACGCCGCCACGCGGGAGCGGTTCGCCGAGCTGGTTCCACTGTTCGAGTTGATGCACGAACTGTTCGAGGTGTTGGCCCGCCGTCGCCGCCGCCGTGGCTCGATCGACTTCGATTTGAAGGAACCCGAGATCGTTCTCGACGACGCCGGGCTGGTCGCCGCCATTACGGCGGCCGAGCGCCACGTCGCGCACCGCATCATCGAGGAGTTCATGCTGTTGGCGAACGAGGTCGTGGCGGAGCACCTCGATGCGGCGGAGATGCCGGCGCTCTACCGGGTACACGACCCACCCGATCTGACGAAGGTCGCCGAGTTCGAGGAGTTCATCACGACCTTGGGCTACAGCCTTGCGGTACCCGAAGGGCGCGTGACCCCGAAGCATTTTCAGCGGCTGGTCGGGCGGATTCGAGGCACGCCGGAGGAAAAGCCGATCGCGTTCCTCATGCTACGCACGATGCAGAAGGCGCGGTACGACCCAGCCTGCATCGGCCACTTTGGCCTGGCCGCGTCGAGCTACACCCATTTCACCTCGCCCATCCGGCGGTATCCCGACCTCGTTGTCCACCGGGCGCTACGGCGCCTGCGAGCTGGGAAGCTGCCGGCCGCGAGACGCCGAGAACTGTCCGAGGCCTTGCCCGAGCTTGCGACCGGGACCTCCGAGTTGGAGCGACGGGCCGAAGAGGCCGAGCGCGAGCTGATGCAGTGGAAGAAGGTCAGGTTCATGGCCGACAAGGTCGGCGATGAATTCGAGGGCTACGTCATCGGCGTCACGTCGTTCGGGTTGTTCGTGGAACTGGTCGAGCACTTCGTCGAGGGGCTGGTGCACATTTCGAGCATGGCCGACGACTACTACCGGTTCGTGGAGCGGGAGCACGTCCTGTTCGGGGAGGCGACCGGGAAGACCTACCGACTCGGGGACCGGGTGCAGGTGCAGGTCGTGCGCGTCGATCCGGAGCGACGCCAGGTCGATCTGGGCGTCGTCGAGATTCTGGAGGCGGTTCGGGCCTCCGAGCGCAACCGCGGCGCACGCCGCAGCCGCGTGAAGCCGAAGCGCGAAACGCGAGGGCGTCGCCCGACCCGCGAGCGTCGTCCCGCCCGCGCACGGGGCCGGCGCCGCCGCTGACGTCGGTTGACCCCATGACGACGACGACCGTCATCGGCACCGCAGGGCACATCGACCACGGCAAGAGCACGCTCGTGCGCGTCCTGACCGGCACCGATCCCGATCGCTTGAAGGAAGAGAAGGATCGCGGGATCACGATCGACCTGGGTTTCGCGCACTACGCGCAGGCGGACGGCGCCGTGCTGTCGTTCGTGGATGTGCCCGGACACGAGCGATTCGTCAAGAACATGCTTGCGGGTGTCAGCGGGATCAATGCGGTCCTCCTCGTCGTCGCGGCCGACGAGTCGGTGATGCCCCAGACGCGCGAGCATTTCGACATCTGCCGGTTGCTCCACGTGAGTCGGGGCGTCATCGCGCTGACGAAGGCCGATCTGGTCGATGCGGAGACGCTCGAGCTCGCGCGGCTCGAGGTGTCCGAACTGGTCGCCGAATCCTTCCTGGCCGACGCCCCGATCGTCCCGGTGTCCGCGTCACGCGGCGACGGGCTCGACGCGCTCCGATCCGCGCTGGCCGATGTCACCCGCGACGCGCCCGGCGAGGGCGCGGCTGGCGCGGCGCGCCTGCCGATCGATCGGGCGTTCTCGATGCGCGGCTTCGGCACCGTGGTCACCGGGACGTTGGCGTCTGGACGGATGAGCGTCAACGGCGAGTTGCTGCTGCTGCCGGCCGGGCGCCGCGTGAAGGTGCGCGGGTTGCAGGTGCACGGCGCTAAGCAGGCCCAGGCCGAGGCGGGCCGCCGGGTGGCGGTGAATCTCGGGGGCGTCGAGCTGGCGGAGGTCAGTCGCGGCGAATCGCTCGTCACGCCCGACTGTTTCGAGACGACCCGTCGGTTCGACGGCGTGGTCGAACTACTGGGCAGTGCCAAGCCACTTCGGCACGGCGCACGAGTTCGGTTCCACCATGGCACCAGCGAGGTGCTGGGCCGGGTCGCCGTGTCGGGACCGGTCGCCCCGCCGCCCGACACCAGTTCGGCCGAGCGGCCGGTGACCGACGGCGAGATCACGCCGGGGGGGAGCGCCTACGTGCGGGTTCGGCTGGAAGCGCCGGCGGTGCTGACGCGCGGTGACCGTTACGTGCTGCGGGCCTACTCGCCCCCGATGACCATCGCCGGTGGCGTCGTGCTCGATCCACAGCCGCCGCGCCTTGGCGTACGCACTGCGGGAGGCCGGCGACGGTTCGACCGGCTGAACAGGCCCCTGGAAGCTTCTAGCTTGGACGACCGCCTGCTCGCCTCGGCGCGGGTCGTCATCGAAGAGCAGGCCGGCCTCGGGCTGGAGGTGTCGGCGCTGGTCCGTCGGCTCGGCGCCTCGCCTGACGCGCTCGATCGCATCGTCGCGCGGCTCGAGGCCGACGGTGCGGCCGTGCGGGTCGCGGATCGCCTGGTGGCGCCCGCGGTGCTCGACGACGGCCGCAACCGCTTGCTGGCGTCGCTCTCGACCTACCATCGCGACCACCCGCTGTCGGAAGGGTTGCCACGTGAGGAGGCGCGTGAGCGCCTCTTCCGGTACGCAGACGCCAGCGTCTTTGAGCGCGTGCTGGCAGATCTGGTCGCCGCCGATCGGATCGCGGCCCGCGGTCACCTCGCGCTGGCCAGCCACCGCGTATCGCTGTCGGCCGACGAGGAGCGGGCACGCGACGCGATTGCCGAGGCGGTGCGCCAGGGCGGGCTGGCCCCGCCCGATGCGGCCGCACTGCCGGCGACGGGGGGTGTCGACGCCGCGGTGGGCGACCGGGTCGTGAAACTGCTGATCCGCCAGAAGGTTCTCGTGAAGGTGGACGCGCTGGTCTTTCACGTCGAGACGCTGGAGCGCCTGAAGGCCGAGGTGTCGGCGTTGAAATCGGAGGGTGGTGTCGAGCCGGCCCGGGTCGACGTGGGCACGTTCAAGGAGCGTTACGGCATCACGCGAAAGTACGCTATTCCGCTGCTCGAGTTTCTGGATCGGGAGCGCGTGACGCGGCGGGTGGGGCAGGGGCGCGTCGTGCTGTGACGTACTAGTCTTGCGGGTCGTCGCCTTCGCGCGTTGCGTCGCGGAAGTTTCTGATGCCCCGTCCGATGCCTCGGCCAAGGGCCGGTAGGCGATTGGCGCCGAAAATCATCAGGACGATCAGCACGATGACCAGCAGTTCGGCAACGCCAATGCCCATGGAGACTCCCTTCGCGACGGTTCGATTCTACCCCGGCTTTTGCCAATCCACGCGCGGAGGCGGTAAACTGCAAGAAAGACGCGGCGCGCCGGACCGGACCGCTTCGGTGGGTGTCGGCGTGTGCTCGGAGGTCGAGACGGGCTCATGGTAGAAGACGATCGCTACACGGTTGGCGTGTTCGAAGATGTCGGCGCGGCGGAGCGTGTGCTGGCCGCCCTCGCGGCGAAAGAGTTTCCCGCTGAGTCGATGAGCGTGGTCGCCTCCGATGCGCCCGCCGTCTCGGCGCTCCTGGAAAAGACCTTCGGCGACGACGGCGCGACGCTCGACGTGCGCGCCGTCGGGGTGCTCAGGCTGCGGGGATCGATCGTCGACGCGTTGCAGGGGGGCGAGGGCGCGCTCGCCGCGACAGGCATCGCCGCCACGATGAACCGGGTCGGGTTCCAGGCCCATGACGGCTACATCTTCGAGACGCTGACGAAGCGGGGCGGCGTGCTCGTCGCCATCCGGAGCGAGCCGCGAGCGGCGGATGCGCTCGCGCTGCTGCATGCCTACGGTGGCGGCAACGCCGCCATCGGCGCGTGGACCGGCCGGGTCTGAACGAGTCTGAACACGGCCGTACGCGACCAGAATCCGGAACGTGGCGTCCTAACTGGCATGACGCGGACAGCCGGCATCGGGCAGTGGAAGGCGTCGGTGACGGTGCGGCTGGCTTCGCTCTGGAAAGCCGTCGTGGTGGCGTTGGCGCCCACCCCCGGTGCGGCGGTGCCCCACACCTCGCTCCGGTCCGACGACGGACCACCCGTCCCACTCTTCGGTGCCTCCACCCATCCTCAGCGGTTCAGCCGGGCCTTCGGCGTCTCTGTCGGGAGTCACATCGCGATCTTCGTCATCGCGGGTTTCATCGCCGCGATGCTGGACGCGCGGCGCGAGACTCCGTTCCTGCCAGATCTCAGAAGCTTCGACATCGTCTGGGTCCCGATGGAGGGGCCTGGCGGCGGCGGTGGTGGCGGCGGCAACGAGATGCCCGAGCCTCCCCGACAAGTCGAGCTGGAAGGGCCCGACGCCACGTCGGTGCCGGTCAGCGCACCTCCCGAACTGGAGAACCCGGAGGTGGAGGACGAGCCTGACGAACCCGAGCAGGAGATGAACATTCCCGCTCGAACGCTGGCGTCGTCGGCTCAGACGCTGCCCGGCGTGATGCAGGGCCTGCCGGTCGCGCAGGCGATGTCACTCTCGCAGGGGCTGGGTGTCGGGGGCGGCGGAGGGACCGGTGAGGGAACGGGCATCGGGCCGGGGACCGGCGCGGGCTTGGGGCCCGGTGAAGGCGGCGGGGCCGGCGGGGGCGTCTACCGCCCGGGTGCCGGCATCGTGCTGCCGCGGCCGATTCGCGAGGTCAAGCCGCAGTACACCGCCGATGCGATGCGTGCCAAGGTGCAGGGCTCGGTCTGGATCGAGGCGATCGTCACGCCGGAGGGCACGGTCGGCGAAGTGCGCGTTACGAAGTCGCTCGACCGCGTCTTCGGCCTCGACGAGGAGGCGATGCGGGCAGCGCGTCAGTGGCGGTTCGTGCCGGGAACGCGATTCGGACAGCCGGTGGCGGTGCTCGTCGTGATCGAGCTGACCTTCACGCTGCGCTGAACGCCGGCGTGCGTCGGAACGAGAAAAAGGCCTGACGGGCAATGCCCGCCAGGCCTCTTGTATTCGTGTGGCGCGGGGCTTGCCCCGCGATCCCGTCTCTAGTACATCCCGCCCATGCCACCCGGCGCGCCGCCCGGCATCGGAGCTTCCTTCTTATCCTCGGGAATCTCCGAGACGAGCGCTTCGGTCGTGAGCAGCAGTGACGAGATCGACGAGGCGTTCTGCAGCGCGGTTCGGACGACCTTGGCCGGGTCGATGACCCCGGCCTTGACGAGGCTGCCGTACTTCTCGTTCTGCGCGTTGAAGCCCTGGTCGTCGCTCATCTCGCGGACCTTCTGCACGACGATCGAGCCCTCGTGGCCCGCGTTGCTCGCGATCCACCGCATCGGCTCCTCGATCGCGCGCTTCACGATGTTGACGCCGATCTGCTGGTCGCCGTCGAGCTTCAGCTTGTCGAGGCCCTTCGCGGCCCGCAGGATCGCCACGCCGCCGCCCGGCACGATGCCCTCCTCGACCGCGGCCTTGGTGGCGTGCATCGCGTCCTCGACGCGCGCCTTCTTCTCCTTCATCTCGGTCTCGGTCGCCGCGCCGACCTTGATGACCGCGACGCC
>JASLOV010000132.1 GCA_030745285.1 Dehalococcoidia bacterium
GACGTCGGGGGCACGGTCTTCGACTGGCACAGTGGCATCCGCGATGAGCTGCAACGGCTCGCGGACGGGCGCGGTGTGGAAATCGACGTGCCCGCGGCGACAAACGAGTGGCGTTTCGGCATGTTCCAGCACCTTGGGCGCGTGCGCAGCGGCGAACTGCCGTGGATGAACGCCGACGAGCTGCACCGTCTCGCCCTCGACGATGTCGCGGAGCGACACCCTCAGCTCGATCTCTCCCCGTCTGATCGCGACGAGCTGAACACCATCTGGCACCGCCTGCCCGTCTGGCCCGACTTCCCCGGGGCGTTGGAAGGGCTGCGTTCGCGCTACACCGTCGTCGTGCTGACGGTGCTGAGCTGGGCGCTCGTCGTCGACAGTTCGAAGGCCGGGGGGCTGTCGTGGGACGGCGTGCTCTCCTGCGAATTCCTCGGCCACTACAAGCCGGACCGCGAGGCTTACGAGGCGGGCGCGAAGATGCTGGGGCTGGCCCCTGAGCAGGTGATGATGGTGGCGGCGCACCCGGGCGACCTGCGCGCCGCCATGGTGGCCGGCTTCCGCTCCGCCTACGTGCCCCGTCCCGGCGAGCGCGGCGAGGGCAACGACGGCGACCTCAGCCCCCAGAATGACATCGACATCAACGCGATCGACTTCCGGGACCTCGTGCGCCAGGTCGTCGGCTGAAGGAACAGCGGGCGCGGGGCCCGGAGAACGGCACGCGCCCTCACCGCGCCGGCGTCCGTCGTACCTCGTCGCCACGCAGTTGGCTATGCTGTCTACGTGGACACACTTCGCATCGATGAACGCCCGACGCTGCGTCGGCCGATCCTGATCGCGGCCTTCTCCGGCTGGAACGACGCCGGCGAGGCGGCGACGAGCGCCGTACGCTTCATGTTCCGCCGCTGGCGGGCACCCACCATCGCCGAGATCGAGGCGGAGCCGTTCTACGACTTCACCCAGGCCCGGCCGCGCGTGCGGCTGGATCAGGGCGAGCGCGTGCTCGACTGGCCACCGAACAAGTTCTCCGCCCACAAGCTCGAGGACCACGACTTCGATGTCGTGCTGCTGCAAGCGACCGAGCCCCATCTGATGTGGCACAGCTACATGGATGCCGTGCTCTCGCTCTGCCGCGAGTTCGAGATTTCGACGATCATCACCCTCGGCGCCCTGCTCGCCGAGGTCAGCCACACCCGTCCGATCCGGGTCAACGGCTCGTCGGCCGACGCCGAGCTGCGCAAGCAGCTGGAGTTCGGCGAACCGACGACCTCGGGGTACGAGGGACCGACCGGTATCGTCGGCGCGCTCAACCAGGCGGCGCAGGAGGCCGGCATGCGCACCGCATCGCTCTGGGCGAATGTGCCGGCCTACCTCGATGCCTCGCCCAACCCCAAGGGATCGCTCGCGTTGCTCGAACGGCTGAACGGCGGCCTCAAGCTCGATCTGCGCCTGCACGACCTGGAGGTCTTCTGCGCACGCTTCGACGCCCAGGTCGCCGCAGCGGTCGAGCGCGACCCGCAGATGGCGGAGTACGCGCGCCGCATCGAGGAAGCGCTGCCCGACGACGAGCCCGATCGCCCGGCCACGCCGCCCCCCGAGAGCGACCTCCCCAACGCCCAGTCGATGGTGGATGACCTCGAGCAGTTCCTGAAGGAGCAGCGCGAGGTCGACTAGTCCTGGCCTCGCAACCCGTGCAGGCCCGTTCAGAACCGCGCAGTTTTGCTCCCACTCGCAGGCGGTGATATCCTCCCTCTCGAACTGAATCGCGTGTCTTTAAGTCGGTCCGGAGAGGCCGGGAAGGGACGCTCAGATGCTCGCGCACCCGCCGTCCCGCACCGCACCCGTGGCTCTGCCCTCCCTCTCCCGGGGGAGGGTCTTTCGTGTCTGAGGCCTCCACGCCGGACGCCGCCGCGATCGCCGGCGACGAGGGCGGCGGGCCGCTACTGGACGCCGGCGGCATCCGCCGCACGCTCCAGCGGCTCGCCCACGAAATCGTGGAATCGAACGCCGGCATCGACCAGCTGGTGCTGATCGGCATCCAGCGCCGCGGCGCCCCCCTTGCCGCCCGCCTCGCCGACGCCATCGAATCGTTCGAGGGCGCCCGCCCGCCGACCGGCTCGATCGACGTCACCCTGCACCGCGACGACTTCGCCGAGCGCGGGCTGCGATCGACCCCCCAGCCGACGGAGCTGCCCGACATCGACGGTCAGAACGTCGTCTTGATTGATGACGTGCTCTTCACCGGCCGCACGGTGCGGGCGGCGCTCGATGCACTGAACGACTATGGACGCCCGCGCGTCGTACGACTCGCCGTACTCGTCGACCGCGGTCACCGCGAACTCCCCGTCCGCGCCGACATCGTCGGTAAGAACATCCCCACCACGCGCCAGGACGATGTCCAGGTGCTGCTGGTGGAGGAGGACGGCCGCGACGCCGTGGTCGTGGTCCCGGGGAGAGGGCAACGATGACAACAACCGAACGCTCGACGGACGCCCAGACCGACGCACAGGGCAACGCACAGGCCGGGAGCGAGGTACAGCAGGCGGTGGCCCCCGCGGTTGCCCCCAGCAGCTGGCAGCACGACCACGTACTCGACCTCGATGACTTCTCGCGCGAGGAGATCGAGACCGTGCTCGACACCGCCGAGCGCATGCGCGAAATCCTTGACCGTCGTATCGCGCGCGTGCCGGCGCTGCGCGGCTTCACCGTGATCAACCTCTTCTACGAGCCCTCAACGCGTACGCGGGCCTCCTTCGAACTGGCGGGCAAGGTGCTGGGTGCGGACGTCGTCAGCCTCAACGCCACCACCTCGTCCGTGGCCAAGGGCGAGTCTCTGATCGACACCGTGCGCACGCTGCGGGCGATGAGCGCGGACGCCATCGTGCTTCGCCACAGCGCCGCCGGCGCGCCCTACCTCGCCGCCGAACACACCGAGGCGTCGATTCTCAACGCCGGCGACGGCTCGCATGCCCATCCCACGCAGGCGCTGCTCGACCTCTACACGATGCGCCGGCACGTCGGCGACCTGCGCGGCAAGCGCGTCGTGATGGTGGGCGACATCAGCCACTCGCGCGTCGCACGCTCCGACCTCTGGGCCCTGGCGACGATGGGCGCTGAAGTCGTCGTCTGCGGCCCCCCCACCCTGCTCCCACGAGGACTGCGCGCGACCGAGCGTCCCTCGCACGCCGAGTCCGCGCTGCCGCCGGTGACGATCGAGACCGATGTCGGCGCGGCGATCGACGGCGCGGACGTCGTGATGGCCCTGCGTCTGCAGAGCGAGCGCCAACAGGGCGGCCTGCTGCCCTCGCTGCACGAGTACGCCACGCACTACCAGGTCACCTCCGAGCGGCTGGCCCGCGCCCACCCCGACCACCTGCTGATGCACCCGGGGCCAAAGAACGAGGGCATCGAGATCGCCGGTGACGTCGCGGCCGGCGACCACTCGATCATCGAGGAGCAGGTGACGAACGGCGTCGCCGTGCGCATGGCCCTGCTCTACCTGCTGGCCGGGCGCGAAGGTGCGCGCGCAGCCGCACCCCCGGACACCGACTCGGCCGGCGCAAACGAGGAGACCGGCGAGTGAGCACGCTGGCAATCCACGGTGCGCGGGTGATCGACCCCGCCCTCGGCCGCGACGGCATCGCCGACATCGTGATCGTCGATGGCCGCATCGCCCGCGTCGGACCGGACGAGGGCAGCGCGGTGATCGACGCGGAGCGCATCGACGCCGGCGGGCTCGTCGCCGCGCCGGGCTTCGTCGACCTGCACGTCCACCTGCGCCAGCCCGGCTTCGAGTACAAGGAGACGATCGCCACCGGCACCATGGCCGCCGCCCGCGGCGGCTACACCACTGTCTGCGCCATGCCGAACACCAATCCGCTGCTCGACAGCCGGCCGGCCGTCGAGTCAAT
>JASLOV010000133.1 GCA_030745285.1 Dehalococcoidia bacterium
GCAAGCTGCTTGCGCTGTTCAAGTTCGTCGAGTTCGTCCTGCCAGGTCATGTCCGGCCTCCCGCCTGCACGAGCGGCGCCGCGCATCTTCCCGGGCGTTTCCCCGGGGCGCCGCCAGCCGTCGAGTCGCAGCCTAGCCGTCGAGCCGCAGCAGGGTTTGCCCCTCTTCGACGTACTGTTCGAGTTCGATCAGGATCTCGGAGACGGTGCCCGCCGCTGGCGAAGCCACCGGCGTCAGCATCTTCATTGACTCCAGCGTGAGCAGTTCCTGCTCGGCCTCGACGGCATCGCCGACGGCGACCACGACTTCAGCGATCTTGCCGGGCCACTCTGCATTCACGTCCATCGATTCCTCCGGAACTCCTCGTGTCGGTCAACGCAACACTGGCCTGACCCGCACGGAAGGGTCAAGCGAACCACAGCCGGGAAGACTTAACCCGGCGGCCGATCGACGATGACCTGTGCCTCGTACAGTGCCGCGACATCCTCGGCACTGAGCCCCAGTAGTCCCTCGAGCACCGCGGCGTTGTCCGCGCCGAGCCCCGGTGCGGCGGCCCACTGCTCGTATCCGCGTTCACCATCGAAACGCAGCGGCGATCCATCATAACGCTGGAGGCCGCCGTCAGGCTCGTCCAGCTCCACCCAGTAGCCTCGCTCCTCGAGGTGGGGGTCGGCCAGCACCTCCGGCGGCGTGTAGACGACACCGGCCGGCACGCCCGCCGCCTGCAGCTCACGCATCAACTTGTGCTTGTCGTGTCCGGCCGTCCACGCCTCGATCGCCTCGTCGAGCGCCGCGCGATATTCCCGTCGCCCCTCGACGGAGGCGAAGCGCGGGTCGCTGCCCCAGCCCGTGGCCGCCGGTGAATCCGAGGCAGCGGTGGCGGCCAGCGCTTGCCACTGTCCGTCGTCGGTCGCTGCCAGCGCGATCCAGTCGTCCTCGCCGGCGCAGCGGTAGACGCCGTGCGGCGCGGCCGTCGGGTGTCCATTGCCGTCGCGTACCGGCTCCGCGCCCGTGAGCTGCCGATCAATGAAGTACTCGCCGATCATCGTCACGCCGGCCTCGTGCTGCGAGAGGTCGATCAGTCCACCCTCGCCGGTGCGCTCGCGCCGATCGAGCGCGGTCACCATCGCCGAAGCGGCGACGACGCCCGAGATGGCGTCGGTCAGCGCCACGGAGGTGACGCGTGGCTCGTCGTCGGAGTACCCCATCAACGCGGTGAGGCCGATCAGCGGCTCGATGCTAGGGCCGAGCCCGATGTAGTCGCGGTAGGGGCCGGTCTGGCCGAAGGCGGGCATGGCGAGGTAGATGATGCGCTCGTTCGCCTCGCGCAGCCGATCGTAGCCGAGGCCCAGGCCCGGCATCGCCCGGGCGCTGAAGTTCTCGATCACGATGTCGCTCTCGGCGACGAGCTGGAGGAACAGCTCCCTGCCCCGCTCCGATTTGAGGTCGAGCGCGACGCTGCGCTTGTTGCGGTTGAGCTTGTTGAACAGCCCCTGGCGGTTCCACGGGCGATCGCCCGGCGTGCCACCCGGGTAGAGGCCGCCCAGCGCGGCCGGGACGTTGGCCGGACCTCGCCCGAACTGCGCTTCGATCTTGACCACGTCCGCGCCGAGATCTCCGAGGATCACCGTCGCCAGCGGTCCCGACCAGATGCGCGTCATGTCGACGACACGGATACCCTCGAGCGGACGCGAGCCGCGGCCGGGCGCGCTTCCGCCCGAACGCGACTCCGACGATCCTGACGACCGCGACGGCTCCGTCGAGCCGGCAGGCAGCGCGGCGAGCACCGCGTCGGTGTCGGCGCCGGGCGCGACTGCCGGGCGCTCTTCCGGCGGCGGGCTACCGACGAACTGGAAGGGCGAACCGGCGCTGCGCAGTTCGATGGCGCCGCTGCGGCCGGCGGGTCGCCAGAACCCGCGCTCGTTCATGTGCGGGTCCTCCAGGCCGTCCTGGAGCGACATCATGTAGCCGACGGGGACGCGCCAGATCTCCTGGCCGTCCTTGAAGACCTGCTTCGGTGGCATCTCCGCGAAGAAGCCCGCCAGCACCTCTTCCAGCTCGTCGGAGTGCTCCACCCGCTCGCGGTTCTCGGCAAACCTCGGATCGCTCAACAATTCGGGGATGCCGAGCCAGAGTGCGAACGGCTCCCAGAAGTTCGGCAGCACGTTCATCCCCCACCAGCCGTCTTTGCAGGGCAGCAGGCCGGTGGGGCTGAGGTTCTCCCAGCGGTTGCCGTGGCGGCTGCGCACGGTGCCGGCGTGGGTGGCCATCACGAAGGTGAACTGGTGGAGTCCCGCCAGCGTCTCCATCGTGCTGACCTCGACGCGAGCCGGGGCAGCCCCGGCTTCGCCGCGACCCCCGGTTTCGCCGCTACCCCCGGTTTCGCCACGACCCCCGACCTCGCCGCGACTCTGCAGTTCGGCCGCCAGCGAAGCGGTGTAGGCGTAGGACCCCGCCTGGTAGTGCGGGTAGTTGCCGGGCATCGTCAGCGGCGTGCGGCCGATGTCGCCGTGCAGCCACGTGTATCCGCCGAGCGCGAGCAGCGTCGACCCCGTCGCCTGCCAGTCGCGATAGGGGCCGGAGAGGCCGAATGGGGTGATGCTCGTGCGCACCCGCGGCCCGCCGGAGCCGCCGCTGTCCCCGGCATCGAGCAGCCGCAGGCGCTCGACTTCCGAGGCGGGCTCGTCGGTCACCAGCACATCGCAGCTCGCGGCCAGGCGGTCGAGCGTCTCCCGTTCGGCGTCACTGCGGTAGTCGAGCGCGACGCGGCGTTTGCCGCCGTGCAGGTAGCGGTCGAGCGCTTCCGGGAGGCCTTCCCGGCCCGGCGGCTCGACGCGGATCACCTCCGCGCCCCAGCGCGCGAAGAGCTTGCCGCAGAAGGCCGCAGCCTCTTCCCGGTCGCTCAATTCCAGTACCCGCATCGCGCGTAGCAGTACAGGATCGGGCGATTCTTGGCCAGTGACGGGCTCAGTCAGCCGGCTGCGAAGCGGGTAGCACAGGCGTGCAGCCCGGCCAGCGGCCGGGAGCTAGGGCGAGGCGGCCACGGCAAGGTCGGCCGCGGCGATGCCGTCCGGCAGCAGGTTGCCGAAGACCGGCCCCAGCGTACGCGCCCGAATGATGCCGTTGCGGTCGATGAAGAAGGTGGAGGGCAGGCCGCGCACGCCGTAGCGCTGGAAGATCTCGTCCGAGCCGTCGAACGCGATCGGAAAGGTCAGGCCGAACTCCTCGGCGAACGACTCGACGGCGGAGACGGTGTCCTCGGTGAGCTTGTCAATCGCCAGCACGACGAAGTCGCCGTCGGCCAGGCGCTCCTCGTAGATCTCGAGCAGGTCGGGCATCTCCGCGCGGCAGGGCGGGCACCAGCTTGCCCAGAAGTTCAGTACGACGGTCTTGCCGTGGAAGTCGGAGAGCCGGTGGATCTTGCCGTCCAGGTCGCGCACGGCGAAGTCCGGCGCCGGCTGGTTGATCGCCGCCTCGCGGTCGTCGAGCAGGCCGAGGCTGGTCGCGGCGGCCGCTGGCTGCTCATCGTCGCCCAGTTCGCGCTGCACGAAGATGCCGCCGATCAGCGCGATGACAATCGCCAAGACTGCGTATCGGACAAGCCGCCGGCTGGTGGTCTCCATGGTGTAACGCTTCCGTGAACGCCCGGGCCGGCTTCGGCCCGGTGGGTGTACATCCATTGTCGGCGGGCCCACCAACCGTTGCATCAACGAAGTGTTAGCCCCCGGCGGGAGCCGCGACAACGCGAGTCTCCGGCTTGAACACCGACCACGAGAACCAGAAGTGGTTGGCCGAGATCAGCGGCTCCAGCTCGGCGCCCGCCATCTCGCCCGATGTCGCCTTGCCGAGCACGCTCCAGACGCTGCCGGTCGACGTATCGACGATCGCGCCGTCCCGCGCCTCGAACATTAGCCGTTCGCCGTCGAACAATGGCGAGAACGCGCCCGCCGCGCCGATGTTGCGACTGCCGATGATGAACGACCAGTCGAGCGCCGAGACCGCGCCCGGCTGCCAGAAGGCCACTATCGGCCGGCCGGCGACCTCCGTCTCGATCACGATGTGCTGCGCCAGCGAGGCGAAGGGGAAGGCCACGGCGTCGCCGTCGATCTCGACGGTCAGGACGCGCTCCTTGCTGTCCAGTTGCCCGCCGGGCTCGGGCACCGGGAAGTAGGTGCCGGAACCGATGCGGTCATACCCCCTGTACGGGTTGTCGCCGTAGCGGCGGCGCAGCCCGGTGTCCCGCGAAAGCACGAGCGCGTCCGGATGCCCCTCGCGGAAGTCTGCGAAGGAGACGATTTGCGAGGGCAGGAACGTCAGCTGCTTGCCCGTATCGACGCCGACGATCGCCTCGCCGGTGATCTGTTGCCAGAAGGACTCGTTCGTGCGATCGAACATCACGAGGTCGCTGACGCGCAACAGGCCGCTGACGCCGAACTCGCGCACCTCGCCGTCGACGCGCCGGTCGAACGTGATCGCGACGTTGCAGAGCGGGCAGAAGGTGACGGCGACGGGCACGCCGCCGATCGTGTCGTTCGCGATCTCGTGCCAGATCAGAATCTCGAGCGGGTAGGCTCGCGCCTCCCCGTTCACCTCCAGCGAGATCACGGGCGAGCCGTCGGTGAGGACTTCCGCGGCCTCCTCCTGGCTGATGAACTTGGGGTCGTCGATCGAGGGGATGCCGTCCTTACCCGGTCCGCCGCTCATCAACTCGTCCCGGCTGATGCTGCGCGTCTCCCACCGCGTCGCGGGGTAGTTCGAGCCGATCGCGAACAGGAGTTGCTCCTCGCGGGGGGAGAGCGGCCGGTCGAAGTCGCTGAGGTCGGGGGGGGCCGTCGCCGCGGGCGTGCTCGCGCTCTCGGGCGCCGATGTCGCCGCCGGCGTGGCGGCGGCGTTCGCAGCCGCGGCGGGTTCGGCGGTTGTGCCGTCGTCCCCGCCGCCGCAGGCCACCGCCAGGGCGGCAACGAGCAGAATCGATCCGGCCAGCCAGTGTCGACGGTTCATGAGAGCACCCCTGTGCCCAGCGCCAGCCTCAGCTCGCGCTCGTCCGGCACCACACCCTGCGAAAAGACCTTGCCGTCGATCGTCACCACCGGGGCGTGCCACCCGCCACGCTTGAGCGCGTCGAGCATGTGGTTGAATCACGGCTTCACACTCACTTCGATGTCGCCGGCCTGATCGGCCAGGCGATTGACGAGGCGCAACGTCACGTCGCACTCCTCACACCATGAACTGGGGATACGGAAGAACAGCTGGCGACCGGTGAACGGGTACACCGTGATCTGGTATCTCTGCATGGGCAGGCGTCCTCTCCGGTGGGGGTACCTCCATCCTAGCCGCGGCTCGCGCGTGCTCCGGTGACGCCGATCACCACCACCGCGCGAGCGCGCGCTTCCCTGGCCGCCTGTTCCGCCCGCCTGTTAGCGCGGGTACGATGACGCCGTGAACGACGGCTCGGACAGCGATGGCCCCGACCGTGACGTGCTCGACCGAGCGGCGGACCTGCTTTCGCAGGCGAGCCACGCCGTCGCGCTGGTGGGCGCGGGCATGTCGAAGGAATCCGGCATCCGTACCTTCCGCGGCGAAGGCGGCCTCTGGACCGAACGCGGCGAACCGCCGCTCAACCAGTACGACGGCTTCCGCGACGATCCCAAGCGCTGGTGGGAGCGACGACTTGAGCAGGCGGCCGCCGAGGACCGCTTCGGCGAGTCGCTCGATGCGGCGGAACCGAACGCCGGCCACCTCGCACTGGCCGAGCTGGAGCGGATCGGCGTCGTCGGCCACGTCATCACGCAGAACATCGACGACCTCCACCGCCAGGCCGGCCAGCAGTCGCTGACCGAGATCCACGGCAACCGCCACTGGATGCGCTGCGTCTCGTGCGAATCGCGCTGGCCTCGCGTGGAGTTCCCGGTTGATCCGGAGGCGCTGCCGCCACGATGCGCGCAGCCGAACTGTGACGGAGTCGTCAAGGGCGATACGGTGATGTTCGGCGAGCCGATCCCACCCACGGCGCTGGTGCGGTCGGAACAGGAGACCATGCAAGCGGATCTCTTCATGTCGATCGGCACCTCCGCCGTGGTCTACCCCGCCGCGCAATACCCGATGATCGCCGTGCAGCGCGGCGTTCCGCTGATCGAGATCAACCCCGAGCCGACGCCCCTGACCGAGGTCGCGAGCATTGTGCTGCGAGGCCCGTCCGGCGAGGTGCTGCCACGGCTCGTCGATGCAGTGAGAGAACGGTGTTCGCCCTGAACGACATGAACCCCTGAACGACCGGACCGACTGAACGACCGGAGCGACTGACGATGCCAGGCATCATGATTGGTACCGAAGACGGTCTGCTGGAGGTGATCCCCGGCGAGGAGCCGGCGTGGGTGATCGAGGGGCCGGCTGTGACCGCGCTCGACTATCGCGATGGCGTCGCCGTCGCCGCCGCGCCGGGCCATGGCGTATGGGCGCAACTCTCGGACGACTGGAAACGGCTGGCCCGCTGGCGTGGCGGCGACGGCTGGGAGTGCGTCTGGGAGGGCGACGCTCGCTCTGTGCGGGCAGCCCCGGGGGGCGAAGTCTACATCGGCTCGAGCCAGCCGGCGGTCTTCGCCGGCCTGCCCGGCGGCGCGGCGAACGAGCTTGGCGCCCTGCGAGGGGCAATCCAGGCCGAGCCGGGCAGCGCCGACCGCTCGCCCGCCGTCACGGCTATCGCCTTCCCGGAGCAGGGCCCGGAAGAGGCGCTGTTCGTCGCGGTCAGCGGCAGCGGCGTCTGGCAGAGCGACGGGACCTTCGAGCGGTTCGAGAAGCGTTCCCAAGGCCTGGGCGCAGACCTCAGCGGCGTCTGGATTCACCCGGAGCGGGCCGACCGGCTCTTCGCCAGCACCGCCAGCGGCTTCTACCGCTCCGACGACGGCGCGCGTACCTGGGTGCAGTCGATCTCCGGACTCGACCGCAGCCGCGCATCCAGCATGGCGGTGTTGCCGGGGACGCCGGACACCCTGCTGCTCTCGTGCGCCCGCCGCGACCCCGACCTCGACGGGGCGCTCTTCCGCTCCGCGAACGGCGGCGTCACCTGGACACGGCTGATGATGGAGAGCGAGGACGAGTGGGAGCACGCCCCCCTCGTCGCCCGCCTCTGGGACAGCGAGGACACGCTCTTTGCGGTCGCCGGCGACAAGGTCTGGGGTTCGCACGATGGCGGCCGCAGCTGGGTCACGCTGGCGGACGGCATCCCGCAAGCGCTCGCCCTCGCGCCCGCGCTCTAACGGCCAGCAGCGCGTATCGATGAGCGTGCTAGAGTTGGTGATCTCCGAATCAAGACCCTCGTACCGGGCAACCTGTCGGCCCGCACACCGAGAGCACACCGAAAGACGCCATGGCCAGCTCCAACCGACCACGTGACGAGTCGCTCGACGCAAACGGGCTCCGATTCCAGTACCAGGAGTGGGGCGACGTGCGAACGAAGCACGCCGTCATCCTGCTTCACGGCTTCGCCGAGACGAAGGCGATCTGGACCGATGTCGGCCTGGACCTCGCCCGCGAGTACCGCGTGATCGCGCTCGACCAGCGCGGGCACGGTGGGTCCGCGCCGGCGCGAGACAACGACTACAGCCGCGCGACGCAGGTGGAGGACCTGGAGGCGGTGATCACCGGCCTCGGCCTGCGCACCGTCACCCTCGTCGGCCACGCCATGGGCGGCGCCAACGCGCTCTGCTACGCGGCCGAGCACCCGGACATCGTCACCGCGCTCGTGATCATCGAGACCGCGCCGGAAGTGCTGCGCACGGGCATGGAGACGATCCGCAAGCTGGCGACCGGCCCGGATAAGTTCAACACACTCGACGAGGTCGTCGACCTCTACCGCCAGTACTACCCGGAGGCGACCAGCGAGCAACTGGAACGCCGCGCCCGGGCTTCCGTCGCCGTCACGGACGAGGGTGGCTACACTTGGGGCTTCGACAAGGCGTTCCGCGACTCACGCATGCGTCCGCCGGAGCCCGACCCTGGCCAGCGCCGCCTCAACGACCTCTGGGACTGCGTCGACCGTGTGCAATGCCCGGTGATGATCGTGCGCGGGGCCGACACCGACATGCTGACGCCGGAGGCGACTCAGCGCGTGCAGCGGCGCATCATCGGCTCGCGCGTCTCGCTGATCGAAGGCGCCGGCCACCACGTGCCCACCGACCAGCCTTCGGCGCTCTCGCTGAACGTTCGCGAGTTCCTGCAGAATCTCTTCTCAGGACCGGCCTAGCCGGCCGGCGCGGGGCGTAGCTCGGCGGTTGCTCAGCACAAGACGCTGTTAGCATGGCTGTGATGGAACGCACCATTCCCCGCATCGTGATCACCGGACTGGGCGCGGTCACGCCCATCGGCAACGACGTGCCCGCGTTCTGGGACGGCCTGCGCAACGGCCGCAACGGCATCGGCCACGTCTCGCTCGTCGAGCGCGAGGGCCTGCCCGTGCAGATCGCCGGCGAGGTCAAGGACTTCGAGGCGGAGCGCTACCTGGACCGCAAAGCCGTGCGCCGCAGCGGTCGCTTCGTGCAGTTCGCCACCGCCGCGGCGATGCAGGCGCTGGAGGACAGCGGCTACTCGCTCGACGGCGACAACGGCGACGAGGTCGGCGTGGTGATGGCCAGCTCCGGCGACGCCTTCAACATGGGCGAGCCATGGTCGGTGCTGGAGAAACGCGGCGCCAGTCGCGTCGACCCGCTGCTGATCACGCGGCACGGTCAGCACATGGCGGCGGCCCGCGTGGCGCGCGAACTGGGCCTGCGCGGTCCGAACACGACAATCAACACCGCCTGCGCCTCCGGCACGGACGCGCTCGGTCACGCGCTCAACCTGTTGCGCCTCGGTCACGCCCGCGCGCTCCTGGCCGGCGGGGCCGAGGCGATGGTCACGCAGCTCGCGCTCGCCTCGATGGGCCGGCTGGGCGCGCTCTCCCAGAACAACGACGACCCCGAGCACGCTTCCCGCCCCTTCGACCTCAACCGCGATGGCTTCGTGCTGGGCGAGGGCGCAGGCGTGCTGATGCTCGAACGCGAGGACGACGCCCGCGAGCGCGGCGCGCGCATGTACGGCGAGCTGGCCGGTGTCGGCTGGTCGTTCGACGCCGCCGACGACGCCGCCCCCGACGCCGAGGGAGAGTCCCTGGCGATCAAGCGGGCGATGCGGGACGCCGCCATCGAACCCGGCGACCTCGACTACATCAACGCTCACGGCACGAGCACCCAGCTCAACGACCGCACCGAGACCGCGGCGCTGAAGCTGGCACTGGGCGAGGACGCCTACCGCGTCGCGATCTCGTCGTCGAAGTCGATGACCGGGCACCTCGCCGCCGGCGCGGGCGGCATCGAGGCGGTCGCGACGGTGCTGGCGATGCACAACGAGTGCCTGCCGCCGACGATCAACCACGTCACGCCGGACCCCGACTGCGACCTGGACATCGTGCCGAACGAGGCGCGAGCGGCCAGCCCGCAGATCGCGCTCTCCAACTCCTTCGGCCTCGGCGGCCAGAACGCCAGCGCGATCTTCCGGCGGCACGAGTAGCCGTCCGCACCTGACCCCGCGCCGCTTGAGGCAGAGCTGCTCGATCGAGACTCTTTCGGCTGTCTGGTAACCGCTCGGGGCCGGCCCGGCCCGCTTACTGCTCCGTGATCTCGACGGAGTTGATGGTGTCGCCCGGCTCCGGGTCGGAGGCGGGGTCGCGCGGGCGCAGCGCGAGCATCACGTCGATGCCCTCGTCGATCTGGCCGAACGCCGTGTAGTTGCCGGTGAGGTGCGGCGCGGCATCGAGCATGAGATAGAACTGCGAACCGTTGGTGCCGGGCCCGGCGTTCGCCATGCCGATCACGCCCTGCTCGAAGGGAAGGTCGTTCAGCTCGTCCTGGAACTGGTAGCCGGGCCCGCCGCTACCGGTCCCGGTCGGGTCGCCGCCCTGCGCAACGAAGCCCGGGATCACGCGGTGGAAGGTGACGCCATCGTAGAACCCCTCTCGGGCGAGGAAGACGAAGTTGTTCACCGTGACAGGGGCGAGGTCGGGTCGCAGGGCGATCGAGATGTCGCCCCTCTCCGTGTGAAGCAGGGCGCGGTACTGCTTCTCCACATCG
>JASLOV010000134.1 GCA_030745285.1 Dehalococcoidia bacterium
GCACCAGTCATATCCCCCGATGGTCGCGGGCGACTATCCCAAACGTGTTCGGTCGACCGAACCACTCGCCCAATCGCTGCCAGAGGCGGCCCTGCGTCGACCAGTACGGCAGCAGTTCAACGCTCTCGAAACGCGGCGATAGCGTTTCCAGCAGCCGATCTTGATCGACACCCTGGCGCACGACGTGATACTCGGCCAGGTCGGCGGTCTCGGTTTCGTCATACCGCCCACGGAGGCGGCGAATGCGGGTGCGCACGCCCCGCACGTAATTCCCCTGTGTCAGTCGCCATGCGAAGTAGGCGCCCTTCGCCGCCACGTAGGTCATGCGGTCCAACCCCGGGTACCACAGCGGGTCCTGAAAACAGACGAACGCTCCGCCCGGGTCGAGGTGGCGATCGAGCAGCGTGTCGATCGCTCCCACGTAGTCCGGGATGTGATGCAGTACGGAAATGCAGGCAATCATCGAGTAGCGACGGTCGCCCAGCGCGTCGAAAGACCCGTCCTGCTCGAAGACCGCCTCGAACTGAGAGTCCTGGCTGAACCGTTGCTCGAGCGTGGCGATGGACGGACGCGACATCTCCGTCGCGGTCACCGCGAACCCCGCAGCGAGCATCGGCGCCACGAACGATCCATGCCCGGCACCGATGTCGAGCGATGTCTGAGGTAGCCCACGCCCGGTCGCGTCCGTGGCCGCAGCGAGAATTCGATGGATGATCCACCGCCGAAGCCGAGGGTGGGCGAGATGCGGCGATCCGACGTCGTAGTCGCTCTCCTCGGCGAACGCCGCCTCTTGCGCACGTCTCATGCGACCGTCAGCCACCGGCATTGCTCCCCTCCCGGTCAGGTCTAACCATCGAGGGCCTCCCGCAACGATTGTGCGGCCGACGCCGTGCGCGTGAGGTACAACCGCGCCCAGAGTTCCAGCATCAGAAACTGCCAGATCAGATAGTCGCCGTCTCCCGGGGGATCGTCGAAGAGCGCGGGCACGCCGTCAACGTCGATCACGCCGAACGCCGCGAGCGCCCCGCCTTCGAGCGCCGAGCGGAAGGTCGGCCGCCATCTCTCGTCGCGGACCCACGACCGCACGGGCGCGGCGAACCCGGACTTGCGGCGGTCGATGACGCTCCCCGGCAGGACGCCGCGAAGCGACTCCCGCAGCCTAGTAGCGGACCTTGTAGTTGCCTTCCCAGGCGGGGTTCGTGGGGCCCAGCCAGGACGGCGGGTCGGACGGCTAGGCGGGGTCCCAGTAGTAGCGATACGACTCCGCCTCGCCGATGCTGAAGTAGGCCAGCACCGTGCGCCCGCCGGCCTGCAGCGGCGCGAGGTCGGCGGCTGTGAACGCGCCTTCATCGCTGCCGTCGCGGCTGTAGTCGATCACGAACAACTCGAAGCTCGACGCCGCGAGCGCCGCGAGGTCGAGCGGCTCTCCGTCGTCGCCCTGGAGCTGGTAGGCCCACGACTGCACGTCCGGGACGGAGCGGCGGGCCCCGGTTCCCCCCGCGGTGGACCGGGCGGTCGTGCTGGTCGGGTCCGGCGCCGAGTCGTCGGACGGCTCGTCGGCGTCCGAGCCGCACCCGGCCGCCACGAGCGCGAGCACCGCTGACACGATGAGCGTCGCGGCAGAGGCGACGATGCGCAGCCACGGCTTCATCTGCCCGCGTGTCCTGCGCGCCGGGTTCCCCGGCTGCTAGCTGGTGAGCGGCGACGGGTTGGAGTCCGCGATCGCCTCGGTGTCGAGCACGACGGGTCGCGGCTCTTCGTCCTCCTCAGCGGCTTCCTCGCTGGCCTCCCCAGGGGCAGAGCCGGTGGGGCCCGCGCCCTCGAGTTCCACCTCGACAACCGTGGGGCCGGAGGCGGCGCGAGCGGCGAGCGCCTCGGTCTCGGCGGTCTCGGCGGCTTCCTGGCGCTTGCGCTCCTCGTTGTAGCAGTCGGAGCAGAAGACCGGGCGGTCGCCGCGGGCCACGAAAGGCACCTCCGCGGAGCGCTGGCAGCCGGAGCAGGTGGCGACGTGGAGCTGGCGAGGGGTGCGGCCGCCCCAGGACGCGTAGACGCCGTAGCTGGGTACGTCGTCGCGGTCCTCGGGGCGCATCATCTTGCGCTGGGCGCGGCACGAGGGGCAGCGCACCGGGTCGTTCTGCAGGCCCTTGCTGGAGTAGAACTCCTGCTCGCCGGCCGTGAAGACAAACGCCGCGCCGCAATCGCGGCAGTTCAGCTCTCGGTCGTTGAATGCCATCAGTCACTCCTTCGTGAGTCGCCCCTGCACAGAGAGTCCTGCACGCGAAAACTGGACGCGCTCAGCGTCCGCTTGACGGGTGTGCCCTTGTGTTGAGGGGGGCACCGATCAGTATACCAGCCGCCACTCGTGTGTCCCGGCAGCTCGCGACGGCCCCCGCTTCGACCACTCAGGAGCGAAGGCGGCCGAGAATCGCCAGGTACTCCTCGCTGCGCAGCACGAGCGCCGCCAGAGCGTAGGCGGCGAGCCCGCCGAGGCCGCCGAAGGTCGTGAGCACGAGCGCGCCGGTTGCGGTGTGCGGGTCGGCGCCGGCGGCGCGCAGCAGCAGCAGTAGCAGCGCCACCGCTTGCGCCATCACCACCGTCGCGAGCACGGTCTGTATCGAGGAGCGCCACAGCGAGCCATCGAGCCCATCGAGCCGCGTGTGCAGGGCTCGCAGCAGCAGCGTGAACTCCGCGATTGCGGCAAGCGAACCGGCGGCGGCCAGCCCGCGAATGCCGAAGGGGGAGACGAAGGCGGCGCAGAGCGCAACGTTGGCGACCGTCGCCAGCACGGCGAACTGCACCGGCGTGCGGGTGTCGGAGAGCGCGTAGAAGCCGCGGCTGAGGATTTCGATACCGGCGTGAGCGAAAACGCCGACGGCAAACAGCATCAGCGCGTCGACGACGAGATCGGTCGAAGCGGCGTCAAAGGCCCCCCGCTCGAAGAGCAGGCGCACGGCGGGCTGTGCAAGCAGCAACAAGCCGGCGGAGGCGGGGACGGAGAGGAAGAGAATGAGGCGCAGGCTGTCGCCGATCGAGCGGCGCAGCGCGTTCACCTGCTGCGCTGCGGCCTGCTGCGCGAGCGTCGGGAAGACGGCGGTGGAGATCGCCATGCCCGCGACGCCGACGGGCAGCATCATCATCAGGAAGGCGTAGTTCACCGCGCTCACCGCCCCGTCCGAGACGAACGAGGCGAAGAAGATCATGACGACGAGATTGATCTGACCGGCGGCGAGGCCGAGCACTCGCGGCCCCATCAGACGGCCGACCTCGCGCACGCCTTCGGAGCGGATGTCGAGCGCTGGCCGCCAGCGCATGCCCGCGGAGCGCAGCGCGGGGAGCTGGACGAGCAGGTGCCCGGCCGCGCCGATCAGCACTCCGGCGGCCAGTCCCTGCACGCCGAACGAGGGGGCGAGGGCGACCGCCCCGAAAATGATCGAGGCGTTGTAGATCATCGGCGCCAGCGCCGGCGCCCAGAATCGCTGGCGAGCGTGCAGCATGCCGGTCGCCATGCCGGAGATGCCGAAGAGAATGGGTGAGAGCAGCATCAGCCTCGTGAGCTCGACGGCGAGGCCGTGCAGCTCGTCCTGGCGGCCGCTGCCCTCTCCCAGCCCGGGGGCGAGCAGGGGCACGATCAGCGGCGCGAGGATGAAGGCGAGCGCGGCCACGACGAGGGTGGTGACGGCGACGAGGTTGAGCACACTCGACGCCAGCCGCCAGGCCGCCGCCTCGCCGCCGCGCAGCACGACGCCGTTGAAGGTAGGGATGAAGGCCGCGGAGAGCGTCGCCCCCGCCAGCACCTGGAAGACGAGGTCGGGCAGCCGGAATGCCACCCAGTAGGCATCGAGCTCCGGGTCGGTGCCGAAGGTGTCGGCGATGGCGACCGAACGGAGCAAGCCGAGCACGCGCGAGCCGAGGAAACCGAGGATGACGATGCCCGCCGCCGCTGCGACCGTGCCTTCACCACCGCCCCGGAACCCACCACCGCTGAGGAAGCGAAAGAGGCGGTTCGACCCGCCGCCGTTCGCTCGACGCTCGCCTTCGATGGCGCCTCGGCCGGAACCGGCGGCGGCTTCGGGGTGAGCGGGCCCGTCGCTTGTGGCGTCGTTCGTCACGAGGAAGGTCGGGCCGCGGCGGGGGGCGTCCTGAAGGGCATCGCTGCGTGCATTCCTGGGTGCGTTCCTGAGCGCAGTCCTGAGGGTGTTGTGGCGCAGTCTAGCGGGCGGGGTGCGTCTGGGGCGTGCGGACGCTACGATGTTTGACCTGACGAGAGAGGTAACAGCAAGCGATGGCCCATTCCGTCTCAGCAAGGAAGCGTGTTCGCCAGAACGCACGCCGCGCCGCGCGCAACCGGCCGCTGCGGACGCGCGTGACCCGCGCCGTGCGCACAGCGCGCGAGGCGATCGACGATGGCGACTCGGACGCAGCCGAGTTCGTGCGGGAAGCGCAGTCGGCGCTGGACCGTGCCGCTCGCCGCAACGTGATCCACCGCAACGCGGCAGCCCGGCGCAAGTCGCGACTGGTCCGCGCGTTGAAGCAGTCGCAGGCTTCGGCCTAGCGCCTCACCCCGCCCCCTGCATCCCACCGTCACGCCGCAGCGCCGCGGATACGTGCGTGTCTGGCACGGCGTCGGTCGTGGGGCCATACTCCGTGCGACCCTCGTTCTCCGGCGTCGCGATTGGTCGCACCCGGGCAGTCAGAAGTGCGGCGACTGATGGCGACGATGCGCGCGATGACCTTTCAGGCTCCCGGCGAGCTGGCGGTCCAGGATCGCCCCGTGCCGCAACCGGGGCCGGGCGAGCTGCGACTGAGCGTCGTCGCCGCTTCGCTCTGCGCCTCCGATGTGCGGGTCTATCGCGGCGAGAAGTACGCGCTGCCGGGCGTCATCCCGGGCCACGAGATCTCGGGCGTGATCGACGCCATCGGCGAGGGTGTCGAGGGGTATACCGAGGGCGAGAGGGTGATCGTCTGCCCGGTGCTGGCCTGCGGGCACTGCCGCTACTGCCTCGTGGGCAAACGCAACCGCTGCGTCTCCCGCAGGACACTGGGCTACGATCTCGATGGCGGCTTCGCACAGTATCTGCTCGTGCCGGAGGAGCTGGTGCGGGTCGGGCACGTGCTGCGGGTGCCGGACGGGCTGCCAATGGCCGTCGCCGCCCTGACGGAGCCGTCCGCCTGCGTCCTCGCCTCGCTCGACCTCTGCGAGGTGGCGGCGGGCAGCTCGCTCGCGATCGTCGGCGCGGGGCCTATGGGGCTGTTGCACCTGCTGCTGGGGCGAGCGGCGGGGGCGTCGCCAATCATCGTGATCGAGCCGATGGCCGAACGACGTGAGATCGCCCGTCGCTGGGGCGCAGACGTTGTGCTCGACCCAGACAATGAGGACGCGAGGACGGCCGTCCATGGCGTGACCGACGGATACGGCGCGGACGCGGTCGCACTGACTGTCGGCGCGGCGGCGCTGGTCGCGCCGTCCCTTGACCTCGTGCGGAAGCAGGGCGTGGTGAACCTCTTCGCCGGGTTCCCGCCGGGCGAGACCGTGCCGTTTGCCCCGAACCTGGTGCACTACGGCGAGATCGTGCTCAGCGGCTCGCAGAACGCGACGACCAACCAGTACCGTCGCACACTGGCGCTGCTGGGATCGGTGCCGCACATCGATGAGGTAGCGACGAACCGCTACGACATCGAACATGCGCCGGAGGCCTACTCGTCGCGGCTGGCGATGGACGGGCTGAAGTCGCTCGTCGAGTTCGCGGGCGTCGACCGGGCCGGAAGTCCGGGCCCCCTCGACCCGCCGCCGACCATACCGACGACGGCGGCGCGGCGGACACGGCGGGCGACGAAGTCGCGCCC
>JASLOV010000135.1 GCA_030745285.1 Dehalococcoidia bacterium
ATCTCCCAGCTCACACCGTCGACGGCGCGAACGACGCCCTCTTCGGTGAAGAAGTACGTCTGGAGGTTCTTGATCTCAAGTAGCTTGGCCATGGACCCCCCTCGGCCTCTGGCTAGTCATTCAGTGGGCTGAAATCGCGAAGGCCCCTCGACTGTCGCTGGTGGGGAAGAGGAGATTCGAACTCCTACGCCTTGCGGCACATGATCCTAAATCATGCTCGTCTGCCAATTCCGACACTTCCCCACGTGCCGGAGATAGACGGTACTGGAATTCTCTCCTTCTGGTGAGCCCCCGGGGACTCGAACCCCGAACCGGTTGATTAAGAGTCAACTGCTCTACCATTGAGCTAGAGGCCCGACGGCATCCTAACAAGCGTGACGGGCAGTGCCAACGGCAGCGCCAATGGCTCGCGGCGGCGGACGCTACAGGTGCCCGCCAGCGATGTCAACGATTCGGTTCGCGATTCGGGCGACGCGGTCTCCGCAGGAACGCTCGCGCGTTGACGCTCCGCGCGGGCCGGCGATAGGCTCGATCCCGCTTCCGGGGCGGTTAGCTCAGTTGGCTAGAGCGCTGCGTTGACATCGCAGAGGTCACTGGTTCAAGTCCAGTATCGCCCACCACTCCCCCGCTTCTCCGATGGCCACAGCCATCATCGTTCGCCCCGGCACCTGCCCTGACCCCTGCTCGTCCAGGACACGCGCTCGCACATCGCTCAGCACCGCCTGACCCTGCTACGATAGTGACGGCAACGCCCTCCGGGGCGTTCAAGATCAGCGATGACGGGGACACAGCTCGTCGCATCAGCGGTTCGCAGAGACCGGGGCCATCGGCTGGAAGCCCCGGAGGCGTCGCGACGCGATACCACCCCTGAGCCCGCGGGTGAACCCGCGGCGGCCGCCGCCGTTACCGGCTCCTGAGCCTTCCCCGCCACGTGATGGGGAGGGGAACTAGGGTGGAACCACGCGAGCACGCTCCCGTCCCTGACGGAGGCGTGCTTTTGTATTTGGGCCCACGGCGGGCAGCGACGGCTGGAGCAGAACGATGAGCGAGCAGGACGAGGCTTCTTTCGACGAAACGTCCTTCGACGACCTAGAGCCGGACGAGCGACTTTTCCGCATGCGGCACTCCGCCGCTCACGTCATGGCGGAGGCGGTGCTGGAGCTCTTCCCGGACGGCAAGTACGCGATCGGTCCGCCGATCGAGCACGGCTTCTATTACGACTTCGACCTGCCGCGCACCCTCACCCCGGACGACCTCGAGGAGATCGAGAAGCGCATGCGGGCCTCCGTCGGCCGCGACGCCGAGATCAGCGGCGAGCAGATCGCCAAGGACGAGGGGCGCCGCATCTTTGCGGACCAGCCCTACAAGCTCGAGATGATCGAGGACATCGAGGACGACACCGTCGGCTACTTCCGGCACGGCGACTTCCAGGACCTCTGCCGCGGCGGGCACACGGAGCGCACCGGCCAGATCGGCGCCTTCAAGCTGACCAGCGTCGCCGGCGCCTACTGGCGGGGCGATGAGAACAAGGCGATGCTCCAGCGTGTCTACGGGGCGCTCTATCCGACGCAGGACGAGCTCGACGCCTACCTCGCCTCCGTCGAAGAGGCGGAGAAGCGCGACCATCGCCGCCTCGGGCGTGAGCTCGATCTCTTCTCCATGCACGAGGAATACGGCCCGGGGCTGATGTACTGGCACCCCCGGGGGGCGCGCATCCGCATGGAGATGGAGGACGTCTGGCGGCGAGAACACATCGCGGCGGGATACGACCTGGTATTCACCCCGCACATCGGCCGTTCCACGCTCTGGGAGACGAGTGGGCACCTCGACTTCTACGCGGACGGCATGTACTCGCCGATGGACATCGACGGCGCCGACTACTACCTCAGGCCGATGAACTGCCCGTTCCATATCCAGATCTACAACAACACCCTGCGGTCCTATCGCGAGCTGCCGATGCGCATCGGCGAGCTGGGCACCGTCTATCGTTACGAGCGATCCGGCACCCTCCACGGCGCGCTGCGCGTGCGCGGCTTCACGCAGGACGACGCGCACATCATCTGCATGCCCGATCAACTGGAAGACGAGGTCGTCGGCGTCGTGGAGTTCGCGCTGCGGCTGTTCGACATCTTCGGGTTCGACCGCTTCAAGGCGATGCTGGCGACGCAGCCGGAGAAGGCCGCCGGCAGCACCGAGGACTGGCGGACGGCCGAACAGTCGCTGAAGACGGCTCTGGACCGCGCCGGTGTGGAGTACGAGATCGCCGAGGGCGACGCCGTCTTCTACGGGCCGAAGATCGACATCTACCTGATCGATGCACTCGGCCGCGAGTGGCAGTGCTCCACCGTGCAGTTCGACTTCAACCTGCCGGAGCGGTTCGACATGAGCTACATCGGCGAGGACGGGGCGGAGCACCGCCCGTTCATGGTCCATCGCGCGCTCTTCGGGTCGGAGGAGCGCTTCTTCGGGATGCTGATCGAGCACTACGGCGGGGCGTTCCCGCTCTGGCTCGCCCCGGTACAGGCCGTCGTCATCCCGATCGCGGACCGCCATGCCAGCTACGCGTACCATGTGCAACGCGAATTGCAGCAGCACGGCCTGCGTGTCGATGTCGACGGCAGCAGCGACCGCATGGGCGCGAAGATCCGCAAGGCGCAGCTGCAGAAGGTCCCCTACATGCTGGTCGTCGGCGACCGCGAGGCGGAGGCGGACCAGGTCGCCGTACGCGATCGCAGTGGCGACGATCTGGGCGCGATGCCGCTCTTCCAGCTCGTCGACCGCATGGTCGACGAGCGCGACAACCGCACCGCGCACCACGAAGCGACCGCGGCCTCGGGCGATGGGACGGGCGACTGAACAGCGAGGCGGACGGCGGCGGACGGCGTCGGTTGCCGCCCCCGACGGCGCGTGTCAGGCTTACGCCCGTTCCGACCGACGGAGGTAGCGACGGCGTGTTCAAACGGATTCTGATCGCCAACCGCGGCGAGATTGCGCTGCGGGTTCAACGCACCTGCCGTGAACTCGGTGTCGAAACCGTCGCCGTCTACTCCGACCCCGACCGCAATGCGCTGCACGTTCGCAACGCAGACGCGGCCGTCCGCATCGGCCCCGGGCTGGCCACGGAATCATATCTCGTGATGGAGACCATCATCGAGGCCGCGAAGCAGACCGGCGCGGAGGCGATCCACCCCGGGTACGGCTTCCTCTCCGAGAACGCCGCCTTCGCCACAGCCTGCGAGGAGGTCGGCATCGTCTTCATCGGCCCTTCCGCCGACGCGATGCACGCACTGGGCGACAAGGTCTCTGCCCGCGAGCTGCTGGAGCGGGCCGGCGTCCCGATCGTGCCCGGCGCGAACGACATCGACGCCAACGACATCGCGACCGCCAGCTGCGAAGCGGAGCGCATCGGATTCCCACTGCTCGTCAAGGCTTCAGCCGGCGGCGGCGGGCGAGGCATCCGGCTGGTCGAAAGCGCCGGCGAACTCGAGGAGGCGATGCGGGCCAGCAGCAGCGAGGCACAGACGTCGTTCGCCGACGGCACGATCTTCCTGGAGCGCTACATCGAGCCCGCCCGCCACATCGAGGTGCAGCTGATCGCCGACAATCACGGCAACGTGCGCACCTACGGCGAGCGCGAGTGCTCGGTCCAGCGGCGGCACCAGAAGCTCGTCGAGGAGGCGCCCTCGGTCGCGGTCACCCCCAAGATTCGCGCCCGGCTCTCGCAGGCGGCGGCGGCCGCGGCCACGAGCGCCGGCTATCGTAACGCCGGCACCGTCGAGTTCCTGATGGACAGCGACGGCAATTTCTACTTCCTGGAGATGAACGCGCGATTGCAGGTCGAGCACCCGGTGACGGAGTTCGTTTACGGCATCGACCTCGTGGCCCAGCAACTCGCCGTGGCCGCCGGCGAGGCCCTGCCCGATGCCGGCGACGAGCTGCCCGAGCCACACGGCTGGTCGATCGAGTGCCGCATCAACGGCGAAGACCCCTACGACAACTTCGTACCCTCGTTCGGTCTCGTTGAATACGTTCAGCCGCCGCTCGGCCCGGGCACGCGCTTCGACTCGATGCTGTTCGACGGGCTCGACGTGCCGGTGTTCTACGACTCGCTGCTGGGCAAGCTGATCGTCTGGGCGGAGACCCGCCCGGATGCCGTGGCGCGCATGCGACGGGCGCTCAACGACCTGGTGATCGCGGGCGTGCAGACAAACATCCCGTTCCACCTCGAGCTGCTCAAGCATGAGGACTTCATCGCCGGTGCGATCTCCACCAGCTGGCTCGAGAGCGAGTTCACGATGCCCGCCGTCGCCGAGGACGACCCGCGCGAGCGGGAGGCCCTGATCGCCGCCGCGCTCGCGGCCGAACTGGTTCGTGGGAACGGCGACGCCAGCGTGGCCAGCGGTCCGGTCAGCGGCTGGCAGCGTGGCGCGAGGGCGTCCGCGGTGCATCTCAGAACGAGGAACGGGGGGTTGCGCGGATGGCAACGCGGCATCGGTTCCTGATCGACGGGCATGAGCACAGCGTTGCCGTCGAGCGGGACGGCGGCGCCGTCACCGTGCAGATCGACGACGAAGACCCGGTGGCGGTCGACGCCACGAACTCCGGGCTGCCCGGCCTCTTTTCCGTGCTCGTCGACGGCGAACCCAGCACCGCCTACGTCTCGCGACGTGGCGCGGGCTTCGAGGTCACCGTCGCCGGTCGCCGTTTCACGGTCGACTCCGCCACCGGCGGCAGCAAGCGACGTGGCCCGGTCGGCGGGCTCGAGGAGACGCCGGGCAAGGTCACCGCGCCGCTCGGCGGCGTCGTGATCGAGGTGCACGTCGCGCCCGGGGACACCATCGAAGTCGGCCAGCCGCTGATGGTGATCGAGGCGATGAAGATGCAGAACGAGGTACAGGCCCCGCTCGCCGGCACGATCACGGCGGTCCATTACAGCAAGGGCGATCGCGTCGACGCGAAGGGCGATCTGCTGGTCGAGTACGACCCCGCCGAGACCGCGGACGAGGACGACCCCGCCGGCGACTAGCTGGAACGCGTGCAGGCCGAAGTCCAGTCCCCGACGCATCGTTCAGGAAGCTCCCGGTGCACGACCAGCTGTGGCAGGTGCTAGAATTCCGAAACGACGGGCCGCGTGCCAGCGTGGCAATCTCATAAGGAGTCACACATCGCGAAGGAACTCCGGATCAACGAACAGATTCGTGCCCCACAGGTCCGCTTGATCCGGGACAGCGATCAGCTTGGCATCATGACCGCCGACGAAGCCCAGCGGCTCGCCGACGACGCCGGACTGGACCTCGTTGAGGTAGCCCCGACCGCTTCTCCTCCCGTCTGCCGCATCCTCGATTACGGCAAGTTCAAGTACGAACAGTCGAAGCGCGAGCGCGAGTCGCGTCGCGGATCCCGCAGCGTCGAGCTGCGTGAGCTGCGGCTCGGCAGCGTGAAGATCGACGGCCACGACCTCGACTTCAAGGCGCGCACCGCCCGCAAGCTGCTGGGCGCCGGCGACAAGGTGAAGGTCTCCGTGCGTTTCCGTGCCCGCGAAATCACCCACCCCGAGGTCGGCCGCGACCTCCTGAAGCGCTTCTCGGCCATGCTCGAGGATGCCGCCGGGGTTGACCGAGAGCCGAGCATGGAGGGACGCTCTATGTCCCTGGTGCTTGAGCCACTGAAGAAAGAGGCTCAGTCGCAGAGCGATTCGCCCGAGGCTGACGCCGGTGGCGATGACGCGGCGCAGTCCGAGGCCCAGGCCGTGAGCGGGAGCCACTGATGCCGAAGATGAAGACCCACCGCGGTACGGCCAAGCGCGTGAAGATCACCGGCAGCGGCCGCATCTTCATGAACGCCCACCACCGCAGCCACAAGAAATCGAAGAAGCGCATGGAGAAGATCTACTCGCTGCGCCGCATGCAGGAAGTGGACAAGAGCCACACGCGCCGCCTGAAGAAACTGCTCCCCTACTCGTAGGGCCCGACGTCGAGCCCGCGAGCGTGATTGCCGTCGCCAGCGACCCTCGCTGCTGCGGTTAGCGGACCGCTGCTCTACCCTTTTCTCCACACTCTGAACTGACGAGGTTGCCGAGATGCCCCGAGCACGAAACCGGGTCGAGACCCGGGCACGCCACCGCAAGGTCCTGACCCGCACCAAGGGCCACCGCGGCAAGCGCCACACCAACTACAAGGTCGCGCACGAGTCGATGATGCACGCGCTCCGCTACTCGTGGGAGCACCGGCGTAAGCGCAAGGGCGACTTCCGGCGGCTGTGGATCGCTCGCATCAACGCCGCCGCCCGGCTGCACGACACGACCTACGGGCGTCTGATCCACGGCCTCAAGCTGGCCGGCATCGAGATCGACCGCAAGATGCTCGCCGACCTCGCGGTGCGCAACCCCGAGGGCTTCGGCCAGGTGGCCGAGCAGGCGAAGGCCGCGCTCGCGGCCTAGCTTCTTCTCCTAGCTTTTTGTCCTAGCTCCCCGAGACCGAGTCCCCAGACTCGCCCTCCCCCGCCGACAGATCGACGATCAACGCCGCGTGGTCGCTCAGTGCCTCGCGTCGTTCTGACTCGCCGTCGCCTCCCCAGGCGTGACGGGCCTCGTGTAGCCGCGGTAACAGCGGCGGTGCACGAAGGCCTGGTCGAGGCGGAAGCCGTTGCCGGCGTTGGGCGAGTACCACGTGTACTCGCGCCGCTCGCCGTGCAGGTGGCGGAAGGCGTCGGCCCAGCCCGCATGCGCGAGGCCGAGCATCCACCGCTCCGACCTCGCGCCGAAGACCGGCGACTGCTCGTCCAGCCCGGTGCGGCCGGTGTTGGTGTCGCCGATCAGCAGCGCCGGGCCGCCACGCCACCGTCGAGCGACCTGCATCACCCCGGCGTGGAAGTCGCCCTTCAGGCCCGAGACCTGGTTGGGGATGTACATCGCGCCGACGGTGAACGGCTGCCGACCGCACGCGCACGAGCAGCCAGCGCGTTCGCACCGCCGGCGCCGATCGGACGGCGATGCGTCGCAACGGCCATCGCGATACCACCAGCAGTGCGTTGGTCGCCGGCTCAGCCCGGTCGACGGTTGAGCGCTGCTGCGAGAGGCCATCGGCCATCAGAAGCCCTGCCAGCGCACGGCTGGGCGCGGTGTCACGCCACTCCGAGAGCACGACGACATCCGGCGACCATCGGCGGAGCTGCTCGGCGATGCGCTCGACGCGGACGCCGCCGCCGGCGCGGATGTTCCATGCCACGACTCGCACGTCGCCGCCGTCCCTGTTGTCATCGTCGCTCACCGCGTTCCGACCGGAGCGCCGCCCGATCAGCCCCGTTGCTCGGCCCCGAACTCGCGGGTGAGGCGTTTCAGGATGCGGGCCTGTTCACTGTTCGCGTCATCGCTCGTGAGCGTGCGGTCGGCAGCCTGGTAGTCGATGGCGAACGCCACCGACTTCTTGCCGTCCGACAACTGGTCGCCGCGATAGACATCGAAGACGCGCGCCTCCGCGACCAGCCGCGACTGTTCGATCAGCTCGCGCAGCGCGCCTGCGGAGACGGCGTCGTCGACCACGAGTGCGAGGTCATGCTCGACCGCCGGGAAGCGCGGCACCGGCGCGGTCTCGCGCCGCGGAGGGACGTGCGGCAGAAGGCGGTCGAGGTCGAGCTCGAACAGCGCCACCGGGCGATCGATCTCGAACTCCGTCAGCGTCGAGGGGTGCATCTCGCCCAGTACGCCGACGGCTTCCTCGCCCACGCTCAGTCGCGCCGCGCGACCGGGCAACATACCGAACTCAACGTCCGCGGCGAAGTCGACGGCCACGTCGAGCCGGGCGAATGCCTGCTCGAGCGCGCCCTTGGCGTCGAAGAAGTCGAGCCCGCGGTCGGAAGGCTGGCCCCAGCGGTCCTGCGCCACGCCGCAGACCGCGCCGACCAACTGCTGGCGCTCCTCCGGCAACGCGTCGCCCTCGGCCGGGAGGTAGATGCGAGAGACCTCGAAGATCGCGATCTCCTCCGCCCCGGCGCGGATGTTGCGGTCGACCACCTCGAGCATCGCCTGTCGCAGAGAGGGCCGCAGCACCTCACGTTCCACCGACTGCGGATTCGCGACCCGCAGCGGCGCGATCAATGCCAGGTCCTCCGGCGCCATCACCCGCCGCAGCGCCTCGTCCGAGGTCAGCGAGTAGGTCAGTACCTCGTACAGGCCCGCTTCGACCATCGCGTCCCGCAGCGTCTCGCGTGCGTCGGCGAGCTGGCGCGGCTGCGGCGTCGGGATGCGGCCGCCGAGCGTCGTCGCCGGTAACAGATCGTAGCCCGCGATGCGCACGACCTCCTCCGCCACGTCGTCTGCGATCGAGACATCGGTGCGCCACCACGGCGGTCGCACGGTCCACCCGCCATCGCCCGCCTCGACTTCGAACCCGAGCGCCTGCAGTCCGCGCTCGACGTCGCCGTCCGGTACGGCGAAGCCGATCACGGTGTCCAGCCGCCTGCGCCCCACCGCGACCGCCGGCGATTGATGCGGCCGAGGGTAGACATCGACGGCGCCCTGCCGCGCGACCCCTCCGCAGATCTCGAGGAAGAGCTGCGTCGCCCGCCGGGCAGCGTGCATCGGCAGCTCCGCCGAGAGCGAGCGCTCGAAGCGTGACGACGCCTCCGAACGGAGATTTAGGCGGGTCGAGGTATGCCGGATCGTCGGCGCGTCGAAGGTCGCCGCCTCGAGCAGGATCGAGGTCGTCCCCTCCCCCACCTCCGTCGCCGCGCCGCCCATCACTCCCGCAAGCGCGATCGGGCCGCTGTCGTCCGTGATCAGCAGCGTATCGGGCGTCAGCTCGCGGTCCTCGCCGTCCAGCGTGCGCAGCCGTTCGCCCTCGCGCGCCGTGCGCACGACGACCGTGCCCCGCACTCGGTCCACGTCGAAGGCGTGGAGCGGCTGACCCAGCTCCAGCATCACGTAATTCGTGATGTCGACGACGTTGCTGATCGGTCGCTGCCCGGCCGCCCGCAGCCGATCCTGCATCCACTGCGGCGATGGACCGATCGTGACGCCCTCGATCACGGTCGCCACGTAGCGGGCGCAGAGATCCGGGTCGTCGATCGCCACGCTGACCGCTTCGGAGGCCGGGGGGGCGGCCGCCGCAGAGGCGGGGTCCGGCCCCTGGCCCCCGGCGCCCGGGGTAGCGGCGCCCCCGCACAAGGCCGGCCCAGCGGCAACGCTCAAGGGCTCCCGGTGATCCCTGGCCGGCCCCGCCGCGAGGCGCAAGGGCCCGA
>JASLOV010000136.1 GCA_030745285.1 Dehalococcoidia bacterium
GCGCGAGGCAATCGACCTGGTTCAGGATGGTGTGTCGGTGTCGCTCGCGCGCGACGCCGAGAAGATCGAGGCCGTCGACAACCCGAGCCCGTGGGGGCAGGAGATGCGCGGAGTCGGCGGCGGCGGCGGCTCGATGGATACCTACACGATCAACTACCACGGCCTCATCCACACCCATCTCGATTCGCTCTGTCACGCCGGACGCGACGGCCAGCTCTACAACGGGATCCCGCAGTCGACCGTCCGGGAGGACGGCTGCAGCGCGCTGGGCGTCGACCGGTTCAAGGACGGCATCATCACCCGGGGCATCCTGATTGACATCGCGTGGCTGCGCGGGGTCGAGTACCTCGAACCTGATGCCGTGATCTACCCGGAGGAGCTCGACGAATGGGAGGCGCGGTCGGGCGTCACGATCCGTCCGGGCGACGCCGTCTTCATCCGGACCGGGCGCTGGGCCCGAAGGGCGGCGCTCGGCGCGTGGAACGTCGGAGCCCAGGGTCCCGGCCCGCATGCTTCGACGGCCCACTGGTTCAAGGCCCGCGACGTCGCTATTCTCGGCACCGACGTCGGCACTGACGTCAGACCGTCCGGCGTCGAGGGCGCTGGATTCCCGCTGCACGACCTGCTGATCTTCGCAATGGGGATGCCGCTCCTCGACAATTGCGACCTCGAAGCAGTCAGCCGCGCCGCGCGCGCGCGTGGACGGTGGGAGTTCATGTTGACGGCGGCACCGCTCGCCGTCCCCGGCGGCACCGGCTCACCGATCAACCCGATTGCCATCTTCTAGAAAGCAGACCTGTCGACGTCGGCGGGTCCTGTCGCCGGCGGGGCCCCACCGGTGGTCCATCCATCAAACGCGGGGACCCCTGCACCCCGCTCGGTCTACGGCCGGAGCCTTTGAGGCGGCGACTGGAGATGAGCCGGCGAGTCGCCCGCAGGGTGGACAGCACGTCGACGGCCGTTATCACGTCCGCCCGATGCAACGCATCTGCTGCCGTCGGCGTGCGAGGGTGTCTGAGCCCGGCGCGCCCTCGCCCCGCGCCAGGCCTCGGCCTTGGCCTCCGCGCCCGCGGGGGGCCCCCGGTCCGGCACCACCCGCCGACGTTGCATACTCCTGCACCGAACTTCCGTGCATTTCTGAGTAGCAGGTATCCAGCCCGGACTGTATACGAGGTATGTTCAGTCCGTGGCGGTTCGACAAGTTCAATCGATTCTCGCCAAGGCGCACGCCGAACTCGCGCAGGGCCGTGGGACCGAGGTGGCGCGCACCCTGGCCCGAGAGCTGGCGCGCGGATCGATCCGGCGCAAAGACGAACTGGCGCTCCGCAGTGCGCTCGCCGAGGCCTGGCTGCTCGAAGGCGACACGACGAAGGCTGCCGCGGCGCTGGGCGAGCCTCCGCGACCGGCCGACCGCGACCGGCTCGAGCCCGGCCTGCTATCGACGTTGTGGCGGCTCCACGGCCGGGTGGCCGCAGCGCTGGGTGAACAGTCGCGCGCCATCGGCCTGCTCGGACGCGCCCTCACGCTGGCCGATCGCGGCTACGACACGCGCGCCATCGGCCTCGCGCACTACGAGCTCGCACTCTGCTACACGACCCTCGGCAACGCGGCCACGGTCCTCGAGCACCTCTCCCAGGCCGCCGACGCCCTGCGCGCCGCCGACGATCGTCGAAACCTCGCGCTCGTCCGCTCGCTCATCGGCGTCTCGATGGCCCAGGACGATCGGTTCGACGAAGCGCTCGAAGCGCTCGAGCAAGCCGAACGGATCGCGTCGTCGGCGCAGGCCGACGATGTGGTCGCCATCATCAGCGGCAACCAGGCCAACGTCGCCCTGATGCGGCACCAGCACGAACGCGCGCTGGCCCTGGCCGAGCGCAGCGTCACCTTGCACGAACGCAGCGGCGCGCATCACGGCCTCGGCGTGGCGCTCGCGACCCTCGGCCAAATCTGCATCCGCCTCGGCGATCTGAGTCGCGCGCGCCAGGTGCTCACGCGCGCGCTCAAGACCCGCAGTGCCTACCACTTTCATGAGACGACGGGCGCGGTCTACGACAGCCTGGCGCAGATTCATCTGATCCAGGGTGAATACGACCAGGTCGAGGCCTACCTGAAGCAGGCCTGGGAGGCCTACGGCGATCGAAGCCCGAAGGCCAGCCGCTGGTACGCGTGGTCGCTGTACGTCCTCGACGCCACGCTCGCGCTCCGCCGCGGCCAGAACGAGGAAGCGTTCAACAAGGCGATCGAGATCGGGCGCACCAGCGGGGTGCCGGCCCACGACGCCGTGCAGGCCGAACTCGTCGCCGCGGAGGCCTTGCTCGTCGCCGGCCGCACGGACGAAGCGGAGCAACGACTTGCCGACGTGGCCGCACGTCTCGATCGCGGTTCGATGATCGGTGAATGGGGACAGTACCTTCGACTGCGAGGGCAACTGGGAGTCGAACTCGACCGCGGCAGCGTCGCTTATCACGATCTGTCACAGAGTGTGACCGTGTTCGAGCTAACAGGCGACCGGTACCATGCCGGCCTCAGCCGGCTCGCACTCGGCAGACTGGCCGGGCGAGCCGGGGCGACCGGCAAGGCCGCGCGCTATCTCGAGATGGCCGCCGAGCAGTTCGACGCCCTCGGAGCCGGCGCGCTCGTCGCGGAGACCCGGCGCGTGCAGGCCGATCTGACGACGACGGACGGTGGCGACGACATCGGAGCCCATCTGGACAACGACGACGTGCTCGTCCGCCGCCTCATCGATGCCGCTCTGCTGCCCGCGCTGCTGAGTCGCGAAACCGTGGCCACGCTCGTCGATTCGTGCGATGCCGAGACCGGCGTCCTCTATGTACAACCCCCCGAAGGTGACCCCGAGATCGTCGCCACGGCCGGCCTGAATGGCGAAGCCGTCCTCAGACTGGCTCGAACCGCGGGCGACCCGGGGATCAAGCGCCGTCAGACCTTACTCGTCGACACGGTCGGGGCGCGCGACGACCACCCGCTGCGAGTGGCGTTGTCGAATGCCTCGCCGTTCTCGGAGGCGATCGTCCAGCGGTTCCGGACGATGGTGTTGATCGCGCGCCAAGGGTTCGAACTGTGCGCCATGCGGCAGCGCCCCGTGCGCGCGCCGGCCCCACCGGGCGATCACACGCTCGACACGCAGCTGCCTGGGTTCATCCACAGCAGCGCCGCGATGACCCAGGTAGTCGAGCAGATCCGCCGGCTGCACGAGAACGACCTGACCGTGCTCATCACGGGCGAGAGCGGCACGGGCAAGGAGCTGATCGCGCAGGCGATTCACGTCGGATCGCCGAGGTCGAGCGTCATGTTCTTGCCCTACAACTGCACCGCCACGACCACGGAGCTGGCCGACAGCCAGCTGTTCGGTCATCGGCGCGGCAGCTTCACCGGAGCGGTGGCCGACCAGCCCGGCGTCATCCGGTCGGTCGACGGTGGCACGCTGTTTCTCGACGAGATCGGCGACCTGCCCCTCGACATCCAGCCGAAGCTGCTGCGGTTCCTCGAGCAGGGCGAGATCCTGCCAGTCGGTGAGACCAGGCCGCAGCGGGTCGACGTCAGAGTGATCGCCGCCACGAACGCCGACCTCGAGCAGCGGGTGGCCCATGGGCGCTTCCGTGAGGATCTCTTCTATCGCCTCGGCGTCATCCGCATTCACGTCCCGCCGCTGCGGGACCGCCGCGAGGAGATCCCGCACCTCACGACGTTCTTCTTGCGCGAGGCGATCGAGCGGTTCGCCAAACCGGGTGTCGAGTTGAGCGCCGAGACTGTCGAGGTGTTCGCCAATTTCGGCTGGCCGGGAAACATCCGACAGCTCCGAAATGAGATTCAGCGCGTCGTCGCCCTGAGCACGGCCGGTACGGTCATCGGCATCGACCAGCTCTCACCCGAACTGTCGCGCGTCGCGCCCGCGACGGGCGACCACCCGAGGCGCCGCGCGCTCGACCGCAGTGTGACGCTGGCGGCGGCGGTCGAGCACCTGGAGCGTGAACTGATCGGGAATGCGCTCGATGGCTGCGACGGCAACATCTCGGAAACGGCTCGGGTGCTCGGTCTGACCCGGCGCGGTCTGTATCTGAAGCTCAGGCGGCTCGGAATGGAATCGCGGCCGACTGTATAGCGAGTATCCGGTTATCCGGCAGGCTGTTACGTTCGTATCCAGGTCGGTGTCACCGGCCGTTCCCGTTCGATCTGCCGCTCACCCGTAACATCCCTTGTCTCAACGTCTTCCGGACAGCCAGATTCGGCGACGGCCCGTGCGATCTTGGCTCGGTCCTTGTATTACCTCCTGGGTATCGAGGGAGGCCCTGATGCTGATGGAGCGAAGTGACAGCCAAGCGCAACCGGTCGAGGAACGAGCCGCCGAGCGACGAGCGATCTCGGTCGCCGGACGTCTGACCTGGCGGGACGCCGAGGGCACCAGCCGGTTCGCCATCGTGCGAACCCGGAACGTGAGCGACACCGGCGTGCTG
>JASLOV010000137.1 GCA_030745285.1 Dehalococcoidia bacterium
GCTGCCCTATTTCGTGCTTGGCATGCTCACCCTGGCGCTCGCCAATGCGGCGCGGTCCGCGGCGCAAGACGAATCGGTGACGCGTTCGGCGCCGTGGGCGATCTCCGCGCTGGTGACGATGGGTCTACTGGTGGCGGTGGCTTCGCTCTTCGGCCTGATCGCGGTACTGGAGGTGGAGCGGGCTTTCACGCCGCTGGGCACCGTGGTGCTGAGCATGATCACGTGGGTGCTGGTGATCGTCGTGACGCCGGTCTTCTGGGTCGTGGAGTTCGTGCTCTCGATCGTGCTCCGCAACTTCGACCCGGAGGTGCTGCAGAACATCGGCCAGAACGCCGGCCCGCTGGAGGCGGCCGAAGAGGAAGAGGTCGAAGAGGGCCTGCGCTGGCCGGCCTGGGTCTTCAATGCGTTCCGCCTGCTGCTGTTCTCTTTGCTCGCCCTTGGCCTCTACTGGCTCGGCCGCTTCGTCTTCGCGCGCATCGGCAGCGACGAGAAGGAGCCGGAGTACGAGGAGGAGCGGGAGACCGTCCCGGGCAGCGGCATGGGCGGGCTGCTGCGCAACCTCTTCCCCGGCCGCAGCCGGCGCAGGGCCGACCCCTGGCTGCACCGCCAACCGATCTACCGTGTCTTCGCCCGCGCCGTCACCGCCGCCGGCGACCGCGGATTCCGCCGCCGTCCCGGCGAGACTCCGCTTGAGTTCGCCAGTGCCGCCGCCGGCCCGCTCGACGCGCAGCTCTTCACCGAGATTGCCGAGGAGTTCGATCGCGCGCGCTACGGCCGCCACTTCCCGGATGCCGATCGCGTTCATCCGCTCGACCGTTCGCTCAGCGAGTGGGAGGAGTCGCACCCCGCGACGCTGGAGCTGCGCGCCCGTGTCGCCCGTGAGATGCCGGAGGAGCCGCCGCCGCCGGTGCCGAGCCGCCCGGAATTGCCCAAGTCGATGCCGCCGCCGGGGATGATCTAGAGCGCCCTCAGCACCGGCACGCCGTTCTCGATACGCATCGACCCCGCGACCGCGAAGCGATCGGCCTCCGCGCAGAACGCGAGGTCATGCCCGAATCCCAGCTCGATCAGGCGGCGGCCGTGCCCGACACTCGCGAACGCCGCGCCGAGGTCCGTCGCGACCGCCCGGTAGCGCTCGCGTGCGTCCAACGCGTCCAACGTGCCCGGGGCCCCCTCGTTCACGTCCGCCCCGCCTGCGACCAGTCGATCCACCAGCAGGCCGGCCGCGAGGTAATCGTCGTCCGACGGCTGACCGTCGGTGCCTGAGCAGACGACGAGCACGTCATCGCCGGCGTCGAGCGCGTGTTGCGTCGCGGCCGCGGCATTGAGCGGGGCGGCTGCCAGCACGAGCCGCGCCGCGCGGCACGCCAGCAGCGCCCGCGTCCCGTTCGTCGTGGCGACGACCGCCTCGCGCCACTCAGGATCCTCGCCGCCCAGCGCCTCGGCCAGCTCGCTCGGCGAGTTGCCGAAGTCGTAGCCCTCCGGCGGGAGGGCGTGACGCTCCCCACAGAGCAGCACCCTGCGGCCGAGCGTCCCTTCCAGCCCTTCACGGCGGGACCGCCCCTCCTCGATCGAGCCGGCGGGGTAGATGGCCTCGATGCCCGAGGCGAGCAGCACGGCCATCGAGGAGGTGGCGCGCAGCACGTCGACGACGAGGCAGGTGCGGCCGTCGAGCAGCGCCGAGCCGGGTTCGGGCGGCAGCGGCAGGACATCGAGGTGCATGGTCGCAGTTTAAGTCGCGTGGCCGGCCCGATGTCACGAGCGCTGTTGTCACGGGCGTGGTTGTCACGAGCCGTGTTGTCATGACGGGGGGCGGCCACCTACTCTCGTTGAGGCGGGCGTCGGAGCGGCTATGGCCACCAGCGTGGGCATCTTCGACTCCGGCGTCGGGGGTCTGACCGTCTCCGAGGCGCTCCACCGTCTCGCCCCGGCGCTGCCCCAGCGCTACTTCGCCGACACCGCCTGTTTCCCGTACGGAGGGCGCTCGGACGGCGTCGTCGCCGCACGTGCGCTGACGCTGGCGCGGCGGCTCGTCGACGAGGGCTGCTCGCTGCTGATCGTCGCCTGCAACACGGCCTCGTCCGCCGCCCTGCTGCGGCTGCGAGACGAACTCGACGTGCCGATCGTCGGCATGGAGCCGCCGCTGAAGCCGGCCGCCGCTCGTTCCCGCAGCGGCCGCGTCGCCGTGCTGGTGACGGCCGCGACGGCGCGCGGCTCGCGGCTGGCGCGACTGCACGACGACCACGCCAACGGCGTCGACATCGAGACCGTGCCGATGCCCGGCCTGGCGGACCTCGTCGAGTCCGGCGAGATCCGCGGCGACGCCGTCGAGCGGACGCTGCGCGAAGGGCTGGACGGCCCGCTCAGCCGCGGCGTGGACCAGGTCGCTCTCGGCTGCACGCACTATGGCTTCCTGCTGCCCGTACTGCGCGGGCTGCTGGCTGAGAGCGTCGACGTGCTGCACGCCGCGGAGCCGGTGGCGCGTCGCACCGTCGATCGGCTCGAAGCGAACGGCACGCCGCCACCTTCATCCGGCCGGCCGGAAGCGGTACGCTGCTCTGCGACCGGCGACCCAGACGCCTTCGTGCTCACCATCAAGCGATTGCGTGCGGCCGGGGCGGCGCTGCCGCCGATCGAGCTGCTCCCCCGCGAGGACGAGAAGCGATGAGCTTTCGCAGCAAGTACGACGCGGCCGTCGAGACCAACCACTCGCTGTTGAGCGTCGGCCTGGACCCCGACCCGGAGCTGATGCCGCCGGGGGCGGACCCGGTGGAGTTCCTGCGGGCGATCATCGACGCCACCTCCGACCTCGTCTGCTGCTACAAGCCCAACGCCGCCTTCTACGAGGCGCTGGGGCTCGATGGCTTCGCGCGGCTGCGCGAGGTGATCGATGCGGTCCCGGGTGGCGTCCCCGTGCTGCTCGATGCCAAGCGCGGCGACATCGGCAACACCGCCCGCTTCTACGCGAAAGCCGTGTTCGAGGTGCTGGGTGCGGACGCGGTCGTCGTCAACCCGTACATGGGCGAAGACGCGCTGACGCCATTCTTCGCCCACCGGGACCGTCACAGCTTCGTGCTCTGCCGCACCTCGAACCCCTCCGCCGTCGACCTCCAGGACCTGGCGGCAGGCGAGGGCGGGCGGCCACTCTACGAGCACGTGGCGCTGCTGGCGAACGGCTGGAACACCCACAGCAACGTCGGCCTGGTCGTCGGTGCGACCTACCCGGACGAGGGCGGGCGCATTCGCGAGCTTGCGCCTGGCCTGTTGCAATTGCTGCCCGGCGTCGGCGCCCAGGACGGCGAGATCGCGAAGGCGGTGCGGAGCTGCAAGGACGCGTCGGGCGGCGGCATCCTCGTCAACGCTTCGCGCGGCGTGCTCTTCGCCGCCGAGCGGGGCGACATCGACGCTTACGCCAGCGCCGCCCGCACGGCCGCGACCGCGCTGCGCGATGAGATCAACGCCGCGCGCTGACCCGCCCGACGAGAACCCCGGGGGAACCCTGCCGATGGTGCTCGATCTTCGTATGGGCGACGTGCTGCGGTTGCGACGCAAACATCCGTGCGGCGGCTTCGACTGGGACGTCGTCCGCATCGGCCTGGACATCGGACTGTGCTGCCGCAAGTGCCAGCGACGCGTGCTGCTTGACCGGCCCACGCTGCATCGCCGGATCGCGGAAGTGGTCGAGCGCGGTGAGCCGCTGGACCCTGCGATCGAGCGGGCGCTGTGGGGCGACGATGGGGATGGGGAGAGTCCCTAAGGGTATCGCCGCGGGAGCCGCGGGAGTGGCTGACGGCATTGCGTTGACTGGCCGTGATCGCCGCTTCTACACTCGACTTCCAAGGCCTGAGGCAGTCTGCTCCGACGCAGCCTGCTGGGTGCGTCCCGAAGGATTCGAGCGGTGATCGAACTCGAGATCGATAGCATCCGCGTCAACCTCCACAACTACCAGCGCGTGATCGTCCTGCGCGAGAAGGACGCCGACCGCTACCTGCCGATCTGGATCGGCCCGGCGGAGGCCGATGCCATCACGCTGCGGCTGCAGGATGTCACCGTCGAACGCCCGCTCACGCACGACCTGCTCTCCTCCATGATCGACCAGCTGGGCGGAAGCGTGACGTCGGTCGCCGTCATCGACATGACGGATTCAATCTTCTACGCGCAGATCAACATCGACCACGACGGCAGCTCGCTGGAGCTGGACTCGCGGCCCTCGGACGCGATCGCCATCGCCGTACGGCAGCAGGTGCCGATCTACGTCGCGGAGGCCGTGCTCAGCAACCATGGCGTGGTGATGGGCGCCGATGGTGATGAGGGCGCAGAGGACGCGGGAGATGTGCCGCCGGCCGCCGTCACCCCGGAAGAGCTGGAGAAGCTCTCCGCATTCCAGGACTTCATCTCCGGGCTGGACCTGGACGATCTCGGCAAGGCAGCCCAGGCGGAGGAGTAGCTGCGGTCCCGGCGTCGTCCTCGCACCCCCTTACCTGCCCCCCGGTTGCCCATGGCCGCGAGGTATCAGCGAGTGATCCGGCCCCGAACTGACGGCCGGCGGGTGCGTTGTCGGCGGCGCTATTCGTGCTTCTCCTCACAAGCGGTTGCTCGACCGATTTGCTCGTGCTACGTTCGCCCGCGGTCACGGTCCCGGAAAGGGGGGCGAGGCCATCTGGAATTCACCTGCCCTCGGGCTGCTCGGCATCGGAGCGTTCCTCGCCACCTCAATCGCCGGGATGACGGTGGTCGGGAATCTCCTCGACCGTCATTTCGAGACTGAGCCGGTGCTCACGCTCGTCTTTCTCGTGCTGGGCATGCTCGCTGGATTCTACGGAGCGTACGTGCAGTTACGTGACTTCATGAAGTCATCGCTGCCCCCGGACGGCGACGGGAACGGCTAGATGAAGGCTGCCCTGATCGCAGTCGGCGTGATCGCGCTGGTCGGATTTGGCGCGGTCTTTGTGCGCGGTCCCGCGCCGGTGATCGTCGTCGCCCCGGAGCACGTCTTCGACTTCCCGGTGCTCGGCTTCGGGGTTACGAACACCATGTTCACCTCGTGGTTCGTCGTCGCCTTCATGGTGATCCTCGCGATCGTCGTCGGGCGCTCCATGACGCTCGTCCCCTCCGGCTTCAGCGGCGCGGTCGAAGCGCTGATGGCGGGCTTCTACGAGACCTTCGTCGTCAACATCGTCGGCGAGGAGAACGGTCGCCGCTTCTTCCCGCTCGTCTTCACGATCTTCTTCTTCGTGCTGATCTCGAACTACGCCGGGCTGCTGCCGATGAACAACGTCGTGGGCGTGACCGAGCCGGGCCACGGCGACAAGCAGGTAATCTTCGAGCAGACGACCATCGCCGGCCTGGACGTCGCCATCATTCCGATCGGCCCGGACGAGATCGACCTCGCCCTCGGCGACCATGAGGTCACCACGGATGAAGACGAGCGCGGCAACTTCTCCGGCCTGCTGGCCCCGGCCTTCCGCTCCGTGATGACGGACATCAACGCGCCGATGGCGATTGCGCTCTTCTCGTTCGTCTTCGTCGAGTTTTGGGGATTCCAGTCGTTGGGGCTGGGGTACCTGGGCAAATTCTTCAACTTCAGCAGGTTGCTCAAGGGCAACCCGATGGGGCTGATCGACGTCTTCGTCGGTCTGCTGGAGATCATCTCGGAATTCGCGCGGGTCGTCTCGTTCACCTTCCGATTGTTCGGCAACATCTTCGCCGGCGAGGTTCTGCTGCTGATGATGGGCTTCCTCGTGCCGTTCCTGCTCGTCGATGTCTTCTATGGCCTGGAGCTCTTCGTCGGGCTCGTGCAGGCCTTCGTCTTCGCCATGCTGACGCTCGTCTTCGCCCAGACGGCGGTCACATCGCACGGCGACGATCATGAGGAACACGGAGCGGCATCGGGCGAGGTGGCCGTCTCCACCACGGACTGAGTTGACAACCGGTTGATGTTGCCGGCGGTCCGCGTAGGGCGGGCAGGGGTAGCGCCAGGAAGGGTCGAAGCGATGAGAGTGACCACGATGAAGGCCGGGACCGCACGACGGCTGCTGGTGGCTGCGGCCATTGGTGGTGTGCTGTTCCTGCTGGCGACGGGCGTGGCGGGCGCACAGGCGGCCGACAACGTCTCGACGGAGAATTCCTCCAAGTTCCTGGCGGCGGCGATTGCCATGGGCGTCGGGGCCATCGGCCCGGCGATCGGCATCGGCCTGCTCGGCGGGAAGGCGATGGAAGCACTGGGACGCAACCCGGAGGCCGCAGGGCCGATCCAGACGAACATGATCCTCGCGATCGCGTTTGCCGAGGCGATCGGCATCTACGCGCTGGTCGTCGCGATCCTTATCGGCTTTGTCTTCTAGGCGCCTGACGGCCGCGCTCGCGGGCCTCGTCATCGCCGCACTGCCGGCGGCGGCGGCGGCCGAGGAGGAGTCAGGGGGGATTGCCGCCCTGGGCTTCAGCCTGCCCGGGCTGATCGCCCAGCTGGTCAACTTCCTGATCCTGCTGGTGGTATTGAGGCTCTTCCTCTACCGTCCGCTCCTGAACATGCTCGACGAGCGTAAGCGCCGCATCTCCGAGGGGCTAAATCGCGCCGAAGAGGCAGCCGTTCAGGCGTCCGCCAGTGAGGACGAGGCCCGTCGCGTGATCGACGAGGCTCGCGCGGAGGGCCGCGAGGCCGTCCAGCGCTCACAGGAGGCGGCGGAGCGGCTTCGCGCCGAGCTCGAAGAGCGAGCGCGCGAACAGGCCGAACAGATCGTGGAGCGCGCACGCGAGGAAGTGCAGGCGGAACGCGACCGGGCGATCCAACTGCTGCACGAGGGGTTCGCCGACCTCACGATCTCGGCCGCAGAGCGGGTGATCGGGCAGTCGCTTGACCGTTCCGCTCACCAGCGGCTGATCGATGAGGTGCTGGTAAGCAGCTCGTTCGACACTCCCGGCAGTGGCCCGACCCAGGGCGACCAGGGCTAGGGCTGCATGGCCGCACCCCGCGACATCGCCGGACGCCGTTACGCGCTCGCCGTCGCCGATCTCGCTCGCGAGCACGGTGACGCCGAGCAGTGGCATAACGCCATCGACGGGCTCGACGTGCTGACGTCGACGCCTGCCTATGTCGACGCCCTGCAGAGCGAGCGGTCGGACGACGACCGGCTGCAGACCGTCGTCCGCGAGATCGTGCCGGGTATCGGAGCGCTACAGCTCAACCTCTTCCGCCTGCTGAGGCAGAAGGCACGGCTCGCGCTCGGCCCGTCGATCGCCTCGTATTACCGCGAGCTGCGAGACGAGCAGCGCGGGGTGGTGCGAGCGGAAGTGCGCACGGCAGTGGAATTGAGTGATGAGCGGCGGCAGGCGATCTCCGACCGGCTCCAGCAGTGGACCGGTCAGACCGTCGAAGTCGAAGCGGCCGTCGACCCGGCGCTGCTGGGCGGCGCCGAGATCCGGGTGGGCGATCGGCTGATCGATGGCTCTACCCGTGGCCGCCTGCGCGGCCTGAGAGAACAACTGGTACGAAGCGCCGCCGAAGACGGCGCCGCCGAAGAGCAAGCCTGATCCGCCGGAAGGTGAGTTGAACGATGGCCGTGAGAGCAGAAGAGATCGCCTCGATCCTGAAACAGCAGATCGAGGGCTTCGACGCTTCCGTCACCGAGACCAGCGTCGGCACCGTGATCGAGGCCGGCGACGGCATCGCCAAGATTCACGGCCTGGGCGAATGCCGCGCCTCTGAGCTCGTCGAGTTCAGCAACGGCGTGCGTGGCCTGGCGCTCAACCTCGAAGAGGAGACCGTCGGCGCGATCATCCTCGGCGACCACACCGAAATCAAGGAGGGCGACGAGGTGCGGACGACCGGCCAGGTGGTCGCCGTCCCCGTCGGCGAGGCCCTGATCGGACGCGTCGTCAACGCGCTCGGTGACCCGATCGACGACCGCGGACCGATCGAGGCCGCGGCCTCGCTCCCGGTGGAGCGCATCGCCCCGGACGTCGTCTCGCGACAGGAAGTTTCCGTGCCGGTACAGACCGGGGTGAAGGCGATCGACTCGATGACGGCGATCGGCCGCGGCCAGCGCGAGTTGATCATCGGCGACCGCTCCACCGGCAAGAGTGCGCTGATCCTCGACGCCTTCATCAACCAGAAGGGCGGCGACCTGATCTGCATCTACGTCGCCGTCGGCCAGAAGGACGCGAAGTTAGCGCAGACGGTCGCCACGCTCGAGCAGCACGGGGCGATGGAGCACACCATCGTCGTCTCCGCCTCTGCGGCGGACTCGGCGGCGCTGCAGTTCCTGGCGCCGTACGCCGGCTGCGCCATCGGCGAGTACTTCCTGGAGCTGGGCAAGGATGTGCTGATCGCCTACGACGACCTCACGAAGCACGCCTGGGCCTACCGCCAGGTCTCGCTGCTGTTGCAGCGCCCGCCCGGCCGCGAAGCCTACCCGGGCGATGTCTTCTACCTGCACTCCCGCCTGCTGGAGCGCTCTGCGCGCATGAGCGATGAGATGGGCGGCGGCTCGATCACGGCGCTGCCGGTGATCGAGACCCAGGCCGGCGATGTCTCCGCCTACATTCCGACCAACGTCATCTCCATCACGGACGGCCAGATCTTCCTGGAGGGCGACCTCTTCAACGCCGGCCAGCGGCCCGCCGTGAACCCGGGCATCTCCGTCTCGCGCGTCGGCGGC
>JASLOV010000138.1 GCA_030745285.1 Dehalococcoidia bacterium
TCCGGCAACTGCTCCAGATGAGTAGCGGCCTCGAGTTCAGTCGGCTCACGCGCGACGATCCCGAGTTCTACACGCATCAGAACGCCCACAACTATGTCTACAACGAGGGGATCGACGTCTTCGCGCATGCCATTCGTCCAGTGCTCGAGCATCCGCCGGGGACCGTGGGGCGCTACCGCAACTCCGATCCGCTCGCGCTCGGGAAGATCATCCGCGACACGGTCGAGGCGCGCGGTGAAGACTACTTCAGCTTCCCGCAGCGCCGGTTGTTCGATCGGATCGGGATGCGCGACATGGTTCTCGAGCGGGATCCCTACGGGAACATGATCCTGACCGGCTACGACCACGGCACGGCTCGCGACTGGGCGCGCTTCGGCCTCTTGCATCTGCGGGACGGCGTCTGGAACGGGGAGCGGATCTTGCCCGAGGGATGGGTCGACGCGGTGACGACGCCGGCGCCGGCCTGGCCGGACGGGAACTACGGCGGGTTGTTCTGGCTCAACCGCGGTGGAACCTGGCCCGATGCGCCCGCCAACGCGTACTGGGCCGCTGGAGCGCGCGGGCAGTACACCGTCGTCATCCCTTCGGCCGACCTCGTCGTCGTCCGGATGGGCTATTCGCTCGACGGCGCCGCCGTCGCCGCGCACATGAACCGGATGCTCGCCGCGATCCTGGCGGCGGTTGGGCATCCGCCCGCGGCGAGCACACCAACCGATTCGTGAATCATTCGTACCGCAGCGCCACCATCGGATCGACGCGCGTGGCGCGCTTGGCCGGGACGAACGAGGCCAGGAGCCCCGACAAGCCGAGTGAGATCATCACCACGACGAAGATCGTCGGGTCCCACGGCTCGACGTCGAAGAGGAGAGCGGTCAGCCCCTGCGACAGTGCCAGCGCCACGCCGAGGCCGATCGTCAGACCGATGGCCAGTTGGATCGCGCCCTGCCTGAGAATCAGCATCAGGACGCTGTCCGTGCCGGCACCGAGCGCCATCCGGACGCCGATCTCCCGCGTCCGGTTGCTCGCCGAGAACGACATGACGCCGTAGAGGCCGATCGTCGCCAGGGCCAGCGCCGCGAAGCCGAACGCCATGAACAGCGTGCCGAACGTTCGGAAGGCCCAGGTGTCCAGGGCGTACTGCTCTTCCAGCGAGCGGACCCAGTAGAGCGGCAGATCGATGTCGATCGCGTTGACCTCGCTCTGAATCGCGGCGGTGTAGCCCAGCGGATTCTGCTCGGTCCGGGCGATCAGGCTCATGAAGTTGATGACGTTCTGCTGGAGCGGGATGTAGACACCCTCGTGGCGTGGATTGGTCGCGCCGATGGCGCCGCCCAGGTGCATGTCGGGCACGATACCGACGATCGTCCGCCACGGCTCGTCGTCGTCGCCCAGCTTGACTCGCTGGCCGATCGGATCCTCATCCGGATAGAACAGCTCGACGAATCGCTCGTTGACGATCGCGACCTGCAGGTTGTCCGCCGTGTCGGTCGAGCTGAACGTCCGTCCACGCACGAGCGAGACGTCGAACAGATCGAAGTAGTTGCCGGTGATGACGATCCGCCGCGCGGGCGGGTGATCGTCTTCGGAGGCGTACGTCTCGCCGTCGACCGTCAGCCGCCACATCTGGCCACCCCGGGTCGGCAGGTCGGAGGTGAAGGCTGCCCCCTGGACCCCTGGCTGCACGTCGAGCCGGCGGAGGAGTGCGTCGTAGAACTGCCACTGCGACTCTGGAGTTGGGTAGTCCAGCACGAACAGGCCGAGGCGCGACGTGAAGATGTTCTCGGTCGTGAAGCCTCGGTCGAACTGCGCGACGTTGACGACGGTCTTGATCATCAGGCCGGCGGCGACCAGCAGGCCGCACGAGAGCGCGATCTCCGCGATGACGAGTGCCTTGCTGATCCGTCCGAGGCGGAGACCCGATGATCCGCGCGTCTCGTCGTTCAGGACTTCGTTGAGGTCGGTGCTCGAGGCCCGAAACGCCGGCACCGTGCCGGCCAAGAGGGTCGAGAGGACCGTCAGCCCCACGACGAAGAGCACGACCGGCGGGTCCATGCTGGCGACCATCCAGAGCGGAAGTTCCAAGGTCGAGATCACCGCGTTGAACCAGTCGATGCCGGCCTTCGCAATGAACAGGCCGACGGCCGTGCCGGCGAGCGCCAGGACCAGCGTCTCGGCCAGAAGCTGCGAGATCGTCCGCCACCGGCTCGAGCCGAGCGCCGTCCGGATGGCGACCTCCTTCGAGCGCAGCACCGTTCGCGCCAGGAGTAGGTTGGCGACGTTGGCGCAGGCGATCAGCAGGACGCCGAAGACGGCGCCGAGCATAACGAAGAGGAGGGCGCGGCCCTCCGGGCCGACGGTGAGATCGACCTGCGGCATCACCTCGACGCCGATCCCTTCGTTCGACTCCGGGTACTCGGTGGCGAGCCGGCCGGCGATCGCCGACATCTCGGCCTGCGCCTCTTCGACCGAGACACCGTCCCTCAGCCGCGCGATCGTGTTCAGCTGTGTCCCCTCGAGTGCCGGGCCACTGCCGCGCGCGAACTCCAGCGGGTCGATCCTGAGCGGCAGCCAGGGGTCCATCTGCTGCGGGAAGCCGAACTTCTCCGGCATCACGCCGACGACGGTCGTCGGCTCGGCGTTGGCCTGCAGAACCCTACCGAGGATCTCCGGGTTGCCCTCGAAGCGGTCCTGCCAGGCGCGGTAGCTGAGGATCATCACTGGCGGGGTCGAGGGATGGTCTTCCTCGGGGAGGAACGTCCGGCCCATGATCGGCTGAACACCCAGCACGTTGAACATGTGGGCGCTGGTGTAGGCACCGAGATACCGGATCGGCCGCCCCTCGGAACCGCTGACGTTGACCGTCTCGGCGAAGAACGCGGCGACGTCGTCGAAGCTGGTCTGCTGGTCGCGCCAGTCGGTGAAATCGTGGATCGTCGTCCCCATGAATCGGGCGCCTTGCGATGGTCGCGTCCGGAAGACCTGGACCAGTTCCTCGCTGTCCTCGAACGGCAATCCCTGCAGGACTGCGCCGTAGACGATGGAGAACATCGTCGTCGTCAGGCCGATGCCGAGGGCGAGCGCCAGAATGGCGATACCACTCAGGCCCGGACGCTTGGTGAGCATCTTGGCGCCGAAGCGGATGTCGGAGAGTAGAGACATGAGGTGACCTGGCAATGGCGCAGGGCTGAAGCCCTGCGCCACAAGATCCGAGGGCTAGGGAGTGAACTGGCCCAATCTACCGTCAGTTACGGTTCGCCCTGATCGAAAGTTCCTCGCGACCGGTCGTGAGGGACCCCACGCCCAAAGCCCAGAGCCGGGCCTACTGTCGCAGCGCTTCGACCGGATTGACGCCCGTGGCGCGCCGGGCCGGAATCAGGCAGGCGAGTATTCCGGTCACGCTCAGCGTCAGGACGACGGCGGTGAAGATTCCGGGGTCCCAGGGCTCGACGTCGAACAGCAAGAAGGACAGTCCCTGCGAGAGCAGGGCGGCCAATCCCACGCCCAGGAGCAGTCCGGCGCCGACCTGCGCGACACCCTGTCTGAGGAACAGGGCCAGCACGTTCTGGGCCTGCGCACCCAGCGCCATCCGCACGCCGATCTCACGAGTCCGGTTGCTCGCCGAGAACGACATCACACCGTAGAGGCCGATCGTCGCGAGCGCCAGGGCCGCGAAGCCGAACGCCATAAAGAGGCCGCCGAACGCCCGGTAGAACCAGGTGTTCAGCGAGAACTGCTCTTCGAGCGATCGGACGAAGTAGATCGGCAACGTCGCGTCGATCGCGTTGATCTCGTCCTGCACCATCGCGGTGTAGGTCATCGGCGCCTGCTCGGTCCGGACGACGAGGCTCATGTAGTTGACCGTGTTCTGGGCGAGCGGCGTGTAGACGCCCTCGTGGCGCGGATCGAGCTGGCCGGTCGCGCCGCCCAGATACATGTCGGGCACGACGCCGACGACGGTTCGCCAGGGTTCGGCGTCGTCGCCGAGCTTGACCCGCGCGCCGATTGGATCGCCTTCGAGGAACATCGTGACGAATCGCTCGTTTACGATGGCGACGGCCAGGTTGTCCGGGCCATCAGCGCGCGTGAAACCGCGGCCCCGCGTCGGGGCGACGTCGAACGCCTCGAAGTAGTCGGGCGTGATCACGATCCGGCGGGCCATGGGGTGGTCCGGCTCGGTCGGGTAGGGCGTGCCGTCGACGCTCAGCCGCTGCCGCGGGCCGCCGCTGGCGGGCAGGTTGGAAGCCAGTGCCGCCGTGCGGATTCCAGGTCGGTCACCGAGTCGGTCGACCAGTTCGTCGTAGAACTGTCGCTGGTCCGCTTCCGTCGGGTAGTCCCCGGGCAGCAAGCCGAGCCGGGCCGTGAAGATGTTGGCGGTCGTGAACCCGTAGTCGAGGTTCGCGACGTTGACGATCGTCTTGATCATCAGGCCGGCCCCGACGAGCAGGCCGCACGAGATCGCCAGTTCGGCAATGACGAGTCCCTTGCTGATCCGCCCCAGCCGGAGGCCGGACGAGCCCCGGGCCTCGTCGTTGAGGACTTCGGTGAGGTTGGTGCTCGACGCGCGCAGCGCCGGGACCGTGCCGGCGAGCAGCGTCGAGAGCACGGTCAGGCCGACGACGAACGTGACGACGACGCGGTTCAGGCCCAGCTCGAGCCAGAGCGGCGGCTGGACGTTGACGAGCGTCCCGTTGAACCAGGTGATGCCGGCCTGGCCGATCAGCATCCCCAGGCCGCCGCCGGCGATTGCGAGGATGAGCGTCTCGGCCAGCAACTGGGAGATGGTGCGCCAGCGGCTCGAGCCGAGGGCAGTTCGGACGGCGACCTCCTTCGAACGGGCGACGGTGCGCGCCAGGAGGAGGTTCGCCACGTTCACGCAGGCGATCAGCAGGACGCCGAACACCGCGCCCAGCATCGTGTAGAGCATGTTGATGGCCGCCCGGCCGATGAAGCTCTCGTTCACCGCCCGGACGACGACCTGGATGCCTTCGTTCGTTTCTGGATACTCCGCCTCGAGCCGCCCCGCGATGGTCGCCATCTCCGTCTGGGCCTCCGCGAGCGTGACGCCGTCCTTCAGGCGCGCGATCGCCTGGATCTGCGTCCCTTCCAGTGCGGGGCCCGATCCCCGCGGAAACTCGAGCGGATCGATCCGGAGCGGCAGCCAGGCATCCGACTGCGCCGGGAAGTCGAATCTTTCCGGCATGACTCCGACGATCGTCGTCATCTCGCTGTTGGCGCGGATCGTCTTGCCGACGATCTCGGGGTCGCCCTGGAACCGGTCCTGCCAGGCGCGGTGGCTGAGGATGATGACCGGCGGCGTCGACGGGTGGTCCTCTTCCGGCCGGAACGTCCGTCCCAGGATCGGCTGCATCTCTAGGACGTCGAACAGCCGGGCGCTGCCGTAGACCCCCTGGTAGCGGATCGGCCGGCCTTCGGTGCCGCTGACATTGACGGTCTCGCCGTAGTAGGCGGCGATCTCTTCGAAGCTGGTTTGCTGGGCTCGCCAATCCTGGAAGTCGTGAATGGTCACCGCCATCAGGCCGCTGTTGGTGGCCGGGCGGTTGCGCATCAGATCGACGAGTTCGTCGGAATCGGGGTACGGCATGCCGCGGATGACGAGGCCGTGCACGATGCTGAACATCGTCGTCGTCAGCCCGATGCCCAGCGCAAGGGCGATGACGGCGATCGCGGCGATCCCGGGCCGCTTGATCAGAATCCGGATGCCAAAGCGGAGGTCGCTGAGAAAGGACATCTCTCTCAGACTCTACGGCAGCCGGTGCGCGAAAGTTGCCAGGCGCGTGCTATTCTGCGCCGACGTCGACAGGCGGCGCGGTCCGCCCGCCTTCAGACTTCAGGCGTCATTCACGGGGTACTGGTCGCATGCGAATCGGACTCTTTGGTCAGGCGCCGTTCGGGGCGGCCGTCTACGATCGCCTGCGCGAGCAGGGACACACGATCGTCGGCGTCTACGGGCCGCGGGAGAAGTCCCGGCCCGATCCGCTGGCCGAGGCTGCCCGGCGCGACGGGGTCGCCCTGGTGCAGCCGGCGCGCTGGCAGCGGAAGGGCGTGGTCGATGAGCGGGCCTTCGAGGCCTACGCGGCGACGGAGCCCGAGTTGAACGTGATGGCGTTCGTCACGCAGATCATCCCGGCGCGCGTCCTCGAGCATTCGCCGCAGAAGACGATTCAGTACCACCCGAGCCTGCTGCCGAAGCATCGCGGCCGGAGCGCCATCAACCATGCGCTGCTCGCGGGCGATGCTGAGACCGGTCTGACGATTTTCTGGGTCGACGAAGGAATCGACACCGGGCCGGTGTTGCTGCAGAAGCGGTTCGCGATCGGCAAGAACGACACGGTCAACAGCCTCTATCGCGAGCACTTCTTCCCGTTGGGTGTCGACGCGGTTGCGGAGGCCGTCGGGCTGGTTGCCGCCGGTACGGCGCCGCGGCTGGTGCAGGACGAGAGTGCGGCGACCTACGACGCGCCGTGGGAGGGCGATGCGGCGCGAATCGACTGGACCCGCCCGGCCGGCGAGGTGCACAACCTGATCCGGGGCAGCGACCGACAACCCGGCGCATGGACGACCCTGAGCGGGACGATGGTCAAGCTCTACGGCTCACGCCGCGTCGATGGTGCCGGGGCGCCCGGCACGGTGAAGGGCGTGACGTCGGGAGACGAGGCGGGCGTGACGATCTGCTGTGGCGACGGCGCGGTGCGCGTCGACAAGGCGATGCCCGACGGCGCGAAGCGCGGCCCGGCTGACGAATGGGCCGCGGCCGCCGGCGTCCAGGCCGGTGCCCTCTTCAAGTAGCGTGAGTGCAGGCACGGGACGAGGCGTTGCGCCGTCGATCCCGTCGGCGGCCGTCGAACAGACGACTCACGGTGGCCCAGCCGTGCGAGCCATTGGTCGACCGGTCCCGCGTCCACGAGTTCCGTTTCTGCGGTTGAACACCCTGACGGCCGCCTCCCCACAGAAGGGATCGACTACCGCAACGCCTGGTCCCGCGCCCTAGGACGCCGCCCCTACGCGTCCGAGTACATCGTGCGGTTCTCCGCCACGTGGCGGACGACGCTCAGCACGCGATCGACCTCGTCCTCCGTGTTGTAGAAGTGGGTCGAGGCCCGGCAGGAGAAGTCGTTCAGGCCGCTGCCGGGCATGTAGATCCGCTCGCGGTCCATCAGCGCCTTCGTCATGTTGGCCTTCGGCACGCCGTCGACGTAGAAGGTCGTCAGCCCGCCGCTCATCTCGGCCGAGCCCGATGTGCCGATGCCGGCGCCCGAAATCTCCGCCAAACCGTCCTTCAGGCGCGTGGCGAGTGACCGGACCCGGCTCTGGATGTTCGTCTTTCCAATCGCCGAGTGGAAGTCGATGGCGTCGCCCATGCCCCAGAGCGACGGCATGTGGCGCTGGCCCGACGACTCGTACTTCCGGGCGCCCTCGGCCGGCGTCCGCCGCCACATG
>JASLOV010000139.1 GCA_030745285.1 Dehalococcoidia bacterium
ACTCTCGGACGGCGGACGGAGCGCCGGCAGCTAGCCCTGGCGGTCGATGATCACGTGCTCGACGCTCATCCACACCGGCGACTCCGGATGGTGGATGAACTTCACCTCGTCCTCGTGGATCAGCGTCCTGATGCGTTCGACATCGTCTTCCGGGTAGCCGTCCAGCGAATCGTCGTACCAGAGCAGCGCCATCCCATCGAAGGGCGGCGGCGCGTTGCGCTCCGCGCGACCCGGGTGCGTCTCCGCGTTGGCGTTGGTATGTACCTGGACGTAGCGCCGCAGCCGGGGCGGCGCAAACTCACGGATTAGCGGGCCGTGCGTCCCCCACCAGTACTGCTGGAACTGCTCGCGCGTCATCTCCGGGCGGCGGCGCAGCGGGTAGGTCAGCCGTCGCCGGCCCTCACCCACCTCCAGCACCGGGCGCTCCTCCGACATCCACAGCGGCGACGCCTCAAGGTCGATGAAGCGCGCCTCGTCCTCCAGCAGCTCACGCCCCGCCTGCGCCTGCTCCTCCGCCGTCCCCTGCCGCAGCGATCCGTCGAACCACAGCTCCGCGACGCCGTCGAACGGCTCCGGCCGCCCCGGCCGCGCCTCCTGGTCGAGTTCGGTGCGGGCCTGGACGTAGCGCTTGCAGCCGATCAGGTCGGCTCGCGCTTGCACGAACGGAGCATGCTCTTCGCGCCAGATCTGCTGGAACTCCTCGCGGCTCAGCTCCGGCCGTCTGCGCAATACGAACGACAATTTCTGTGGCATCGACCCTCTCCTCCGACCGCTCCACGAGCCCGCTGCCCTCGCGCCATCGAGCCCGCCGAGCAGACGTTACCGCCATCCTACCCGCGTCAGACTCGGCCCGCGCTACACTCCACACCGACCTGCCCAGCCAGTCCCACGCCGGCCCCTGAGCCGGCACGCCGACGGGAGCGCCGCATGACGACCACCGCGATCGAAGTCCACGGCACGTGCGACGGTCGCTTTGGCGCCGTCCGCGACGCCTTTGCCGCCAACTTCGAGGACTTCCCGGAGGTCGGCGCATCGGTCGCGGTCACGATCGACGGCGAGAGCGTGATCGACCTCTGGGGCGGGCACGCCGACAAGGCGCGCACCCGCCCCTGGGGGCGCGAGACCATCGTCAACGTCTGGTCGTCCACCAAGGGCATGGCCACGCTCTGTACGCACATGCTCGTCGACCGCGGACAGCTCGATCTCGACGCGCCCGTCACGCAGTACTGGCCGGAGTTCGGCCAGGCTGGCAAGGAGTCGATGCCCGTCCGCTACCTGCTCACCCACCAGGCCGGCCTCAACCGTATCGATGAGGCGGCGACGCCTGAATCGGCGTTCGACTGGGACGCGCAAATCCGCGCGCTCGAACAGCAGGCCCCCCACTGGATCCCCGGCACCCGCCACGGCTACCACACCGGCACCTTCGGCTACTTCGTCGGGGAAGTGATCCGGCGCGTCGACGGCCGCACCGTCGGCGCCTTCCTGCGCGAAGAGGTGACGCAGCCGCTCGGCATCGACTTCTTCATCGGCTTCGGTCCTGAAGAGGACTATCGTGTCGCCGACATCCTCGCGGCGGACCGCCCCCCGTCCGACGGCGATCCGGTCCGGCTGCCAGACCCGGACCGCACGAACAGCCGCGAGTGGCGGGCGGCGGAGATGCCCTCCGGCAACGGCCACGGCAACGCCCGGGCCCTCGCGAAGGTCTACGGGGCGCTCGCGGGCGGCGGCGAGATCGATGGCGTCCGCCTGCTCAGCCAGCAGCAGGTGGAGCGCGCGGCCGTGCCCGTCGCCACCGGGCAGGACGAGACGCTAGGCGTCCCCACCCACCGCACACTCGGCTTCATGCGCCGCTTCGCGGAGTTCAACGACGTGCGCCCGGCTTCGTCCTACGGCCACGCCGGCGCCGGCGGCTCGCAGGGCTTCGCCGACTCCGACCGCAAGCTCGGCTTCGGCTACGCGATGAACCAGATGGACTCGCCCAGCCCGGACGAGCAGCGCCCACCGACCGGTGGCATGGACCTCCGCGGCCAGCGCCTGGTGGCGGCGCTCTACGACGCCCTTGGCTAAACACGGCCGGGCGGCCCCGGCCGCGCCGGACGACGCCAGCGGGCTCACCGCGGAGTGGCTCACGACCGCCCTGCGGCACGGCGGCCTGATTGAGGCGGCCAGCGTTACTGCCGCAGTCGTCGAGCCGATCGGCACCGACCAGGCCTTCGCCGGCCAGCCCTGGCGCGTGCGGCTGAGCTACGACCGCCCCACCGACAAGGGTGGGGCCGACGCCGGCGCGCCCGCGACGCTCGTCGCCAAACTCCCCGCCGTCGATCCCGCCATGCGCCGCGCCCTCAGCGGCCTGCGCTGGTACGAGGCCGAGATCCGCTTCTACGACGAAGTGGCGCCGCTCGCGGACATCCTCACTCCACGCCGCTACTACACCGCCATGCAACCGGACGAACGCAACTATGTGCTGCTGCTGGAGGATGTCACGGCTGGCACCGTCGGCGACCAGATCGCAGGGGCGACCCTCGCGCAGGCGCAGACGATCGTCGACCACATCGCCCGGCTCCACGCCCAGTGGTGGGACAGCCCGATGCTCGACGCCTTCGACTGGCTGGCACGCGGCGCGGTGCGGCGCGCCGAGGCCGCCGAGTTCTGGGCCGGCTTCTACCAGCAGGGCTGGCCGGTCGCACGCGACCTGATGTCAGCTCGGCCCGACCCCCCTCTCCCGGATGGCATCGACACCATCGCCGAACGCCTGGCGAGCGCCTACGCCGCGCTCGTGCGCGAGTCGGCCGAGAGCCCCCGCACCCTGCTCCACGGCGACTGCCGTCTCGACAACGTCTTCTTCCCCGATGCCGGCCCCTCACCCGCTGCCGCGGCGCCCGTCACCTTCATCGACTGGCAGCTCGTCTCCGCAGGGCGCGGCGCATACGACCTCGCCTACTTCCTCGGCACCAACCTCACCCCGGACGTTCGCCGGGCGCACGAGGAGGCGCTGCTGGAGCGCTACCACGCCGTCATCGTCGAACGGGATCCTGGCTACGGGCTCGACCGCCTGCGATCGGACTACGGGCTCGGCCTGTTGCTCGTCTTCGGCTTCTGGGTGCAGACGGCCGGGGCGGCCACCTACCCGGAGGCCGGCTATCCGCTGCGCGACGCCGCCCTCGGCCGCGTCTCCCGCGCCCTGCTCGACCGCGACGCGGGGGCGCTGCTCCACCGGCTCGACACCTGACCCGTGGCGAGGCTGGCCCCGGCAGGACCAGCCTCGCCCTGTGACGTGCCCTGACGGAGGGCTCCCACGGTCTCAGGCGCTGAGCCTCACGGGCGTCCGTGCTCGTGGAGCGCCGCTCTCTAGCTCCTTCACGAAGGCGATGTCGTTCTCCGGCAAGAAGCCCTCATACGCGGCCAGCGCAAGGCCGGCGGTGTTCGCCCCGCTAATCATCAGATAGACGCGTCGGGCGCCTGCCCTCGCCAGGTGCTGCTCGGCATGCTCCATCAGCACCCGCGCCAGCCCCAGGCCCCGACACTCGGCGGCGACTGCAACGTGGTAGACCATACGCGCGCCAGCCGTCGAAGGTGACGACCGCCGTGCCAGCGAGGACGCCGTCGCTCTCCCCCACCAGGACGATCGCGGTTGGCCCGCCGATCAGGGCCTCCCACTCGTCTTCAGCCGTCGGTTCGAACCCGCTCTGGTCCCAGAGATGAAGGATCGAGTCGTGGTCGAAGGTCGTTGCCTGCCTCACGGTCCACATCGCTGCCCTCCTCGCTGCACGCGCCGGAATCGAGGGCCGCAGTGCGCCCTGACCATGACGCGTCGCCTGAAGACCACTGTGCGCTACGTAGACGCCGCCCCGTAGGGGCGTTAGGCCCGGCGACCATAGGCCGGTCGGCGCTGCTCGACTCGGGCTAGCGCCCGCTGTGCCCTCTAGTCCGCCGTGCCCTCTAGTCCGCCGTGCCCTGCTCGGCCTGCTGCGCGTGCGTCTCGGTCATCTCCCAGAACAACGCAAGTCTGAGGACGCCGTTGATGTGTTCGTGCGTGTGCTGGATGGTCTTCGTCATCGCCCAGCGCAGGCTGACGTCGCCCCAGCCGGTGTGATGGACGTGACGCCAGGTCTCGGCGAGCACGCGAGGAATCAGCTCCATCTGCCACTCGCGCGTCTCCCGCAACATCGCGATCCCGCGCTCGATCTCGCGTGCGCTCTCCCAGGCGGCATCCTCGTCCGGCCCCTCGTAGTGCGGATAGGGCTCGCCGATCCAGTAGTGCAGCGCGGGAATGGCAGTGTGCTGCTCGTAGTACGCCAGGTGGAAGAGGTGCCGCGCCGCCGGCCACTCCCCGAGCGAGTCCTCACCCGCCGCCGGCGGCGGCTCGACGTAGAGGCGGTCCGCCGGCACCTGCTCCAGCGCGTGCTCGAAGTCGGCCAACCCTTGCGCCAGCTGATCGCAGAACCACTGCGCCGTCTCCAACGATCAGGCCTCTCGGGCGGGGAGCGGCGAGAGGCGCTCGCTCAGATCGCCCAGTCCGGGTCGTCCGGCGGGCTCGCCGCCGGCGAGTCGGCCGTCGGTGGGGCCGGCGGCTGCGCGGCGCGCGCCGCCGCGGCATCCTCGCCCTCGGCGGTCCCCGGCGACCCTGCGAGGGACCTGTCAGAGTCATCGCCGTACCCGAGCGTGCCCATCACGCGCTCGAAGGCCTCGTACTCCTGCGCCCCGACGATTGCGTACTTGTAGTCGAAGATGAAGGTCGGCACGCCCGTCACGCCGACGGAGCGGGCCCACGCGATCTGCTCGTCCACCCGGTCCCGGTAGTCGCCGTTCAGCAGCGCCTGCCTGAGCTGCCCGCCGTCAATGTCGTTCTTCGAGGCGATGCCGAGCAGCACGTCGACATCGCCGATGTTCTCGAAGCGCTCGAAGTTCGCCTCGAACAGCGCCCGGTGGAACCCGTCCGAGTGCTGTCCCACGTCGTACGCGAACTCGGAAGCCTCCAGCGCGAAGTGAGAGTTGGGCGTGAACATCCGGCCGCGACGGAAGGTGAGGCCGCGCGCCTCCCCCATCAGCTCCAGGTGCGACTTCGGCGTGTCGTCCGCCGTCTGCGGCTTCCGCGGCTTGCCCTCAGGCGGGATCGACGGGTCGAGCAGGTACGGCGACCAGCGCACCTTCACCGGGTACTCGCGCTGCAATCGCTCGACCTCCACGAGGCCGACATAGCACCACGGTCAGATGTAGTCCGAGACGACGACGAGCGACGGGCCTTCGACGGCCGGCTCCGCCTCGCGCTCTTCGGTAACCATGCAGGCAGTATACCTACCACGTCGAGCGGCCCGGGGAGCGCCGGCGCACGCGGTAGCATCCGTGCATGAGCGGCGGCACGTGGAGCAGAGTTCGTGCACTACTGCTGAGGCGGCGGGCGGCGGCGTTCCTCGCGCCGGTCGTGCTGCTCGTCGCCCTCGCCTTCGCGTGGCCGTCGCTCGACGCCTGGGCGCGCTCGGCCGCCCTCTTCTCCGATGTGATCGTGCGCGCCCCCGTGCGGCCGATCACGTGGTTCACCGACGCCCCCTCGCGAGAGACGCTCGAGTGGGGCGAGCAGGGTGGGCACGGCCTCCTCACCCGCCCCGCGAACGGCCGGTCCGCCCCGGCGCTGGTGCTGATCCTCGGCGCCGACCCGGCGGCGGCGGACGACCGCCGCGTCGTGCGCCTCGTCGACAGCCTCGCCCGCACCGGCTTCGTCGTGCTCTTCCCGCTCTCCGACGAACTCGACGCGAAGCACGTCGGTGCGGTCGAGGTGGAGCGCCTGGTTGGGGCTTTCGAGGCGCTGGAACGCGACCCGGGCGTGCGGGCGGACCGCATCGCCTTCGTCGGGCTCTCGGCCGGCGGCTCACTCGCGATCGTCGCCGCTTCCGACGAACGCATCGCAGCCCGCGTCTGGTCGGTGACGGCGATTGGCCCCTACTTCGATGCCGTCAGCCTGGCGGCCTCGGCACTGGCGGGCGCCTACCGCTCACCGGGTGGCATCGTGCCGTGGACACCGGAGCGAGTCACCGTGGAGGTCGTGCAACAGACGCTGCTCTCGTCGCTGCCAGACGGCCAGCGGCAACAGCTTGCCCGCGCCGACCTCGACACCGCGCTCTCGCTGCTGCACGAACTACCCGCCGAGCAGCAGGCGGCCCTGCGCGCCGTCAGCCCGGGCACCTCGATCGATGGCCTGCGCGCGCCGCTCTACCTGCTGCATGACCGCAACGACCGCTTCGTGCCGTGGACGGAGTCGGAGGCGCTCGCCGCCGCGCACCAGCCGGCCGTCTACCACCGCCTCGACCTCTTCGAGCACGTCGAGCCGCAGCCGGGCAACGTGCCGGTGCTGCTGCGCGACGGCTGGCGGCTGCTGCGGCTCTTCGCTCGCATCTACCGCGACGCGCGGTAGCGCCGTGCCCCACGCCGGCACGGCCGGTTCTGCTAGCGTCGACGCCATGACCAGCGCAACGGCCGCATCGACTCCACGTGCGACGATCGCTCGCCGGCTGCTGTGGCAGGCTGCGCTCAGCGCCCTCTTCTTGCTCGCCGCCATCCGCACCGTCGACGGCGGCTCGCTGCGCGAGGCCCTGGCCGCCGCCGAGCTGTGGTGGGCGGCGCCCGCACTGCTGCTGTTCACCACCGCCAAATTCATCGACTCCTGGCGCTGGCGCTTCCTCCTGCGGGGCACGGCACGCCTGCCCCAGCGCGCGCTCTTCGGCGCCTTTCTGGCGGGCAACATGGTCAACAACCTGCTCCCGCTGCGCGCGGGCGATGTCGCGAAGGTGCAGGTACTCGGCCTCCGTTACGGCACGTCCAGGGCCGCCCTCGCCGCCTCCATATTCATCGTGGAGGCCACGCTCGATGGCGTCGTCTTCGTGATCTTCCTGCTGGTTGCGCTCGCCTTCTTCAACCTCGGCGGTCTGCCCGCGGGGGGCATCGCGGCGCTCGCCGGCGCGGCGGCGCTGGCGTTCTCTGCGGCCGTCGCTCTGAGCCGGTCGCCGCGGACGGCGGAGCGGGCCCTGCGCTGGACGCCGGCGCGCTGGCGTTCGACTCTTCGGGCCGG
>JASLOV010000140.1 GCA_030745285.1 Dehalococcoidia bacterium
TTATCTAAGTGGGGGGCGGGCAACCGCCTTCCCCGGGGGGGGAGGGGGCGATAGTTCCCCTCGCAATCCCCCCCCAACCACTGCCCTCCCCGGTCGCACTGCCCGCCCCCCCCCCCCCCCGCGAGGAAATACGCGGTGATCGCTCGGGCGGTACGCCCGTTGCCGTCATCAAACGGGTGAACGTTGACGAACTCGATGTGGGCAACAGCCGCGAGCACGAGCGGATGAACCGAACCGCGAGACGCTCGAAGCCAGGTGACGAGATCGTTCATCAGCCTCGCGACGTCGGTCGGTGGTGGGGGCCTAAAGACATCGTGCTGACCGCTGCGCACGACATTCTGCTCGAATCGGTACCGCCCGCCCGAGCCGTATCGATCGACCTCGCGGACGATCACGAAGTGCAGCGCGCGCAGAAATCCGCCGTCGATGTCGGCCGATGGGTCATCCGCGTACTGGCGCGCGAACCGAACGGCGTCCCGATAGTTCAGATTCTCCAGTTCAGCGACATCTGAGCCACGCTCCGGCCGGGCAAAGATGCCACGCACCTCCTCCTCGGTCATCGGATTGCCTTCGATGCGGGTCGACATGTGCGCTCCCCGAGCTTCGGTGAAGCGCTGCAACCAACGCTCCAGCATCGATGGCACATCGAGTGCGTAGACTTCTTGCCTCGCCTCCTCGAGCGAGTCGATGAGGGGCTGGAGTTTGTCGAAGTCGATCTTCGGGTCGAAGGCCATGGCCAGACGATTAGTCGTATAATCGTCTAAATCAGGCGATTCTTCGACTAATCGACCAATCACCCAGTTCCGGCCGCCTGCTACTCCCCCACCACAATCGGCTCTGGCGGTATCTCGCCGGCAATCAGCGGCACGAGCAGCCGTGCGAGGTCGAGCGGGACGAAGAACTCGTCCGTTGCGGCCAGTCCGTCGATGCCCCACCAGCGGAAGCCCGCGAACGACTCCAACTCCATGTCCTCCATGTGGCGAGGGCTGACGCCGGTGCGGGGCACGCGCACGCGGTAGAAGCGCTCGCGCGAGTCGTAGAAGGTCTCGCCCCAGCGCCAGACATGATCGCGCAGCCAGACACACGGCCCCAGCTCGGCGTCGTCGATGCCGGTCTCCTCCCACAGCTCACGCAGCGCCGCCTGCTCGTGCGACTCGCCGTCCTCGATAGCCCCGCAGGGTGTGATCCAAATAGCCGGCTGGTCCATCTCGCTCGACTCGGCCCGGATCAGCAGGATGCGGTCGTCCGCATCGAGCAGGACGATGCGAGCGCCCGGGTGCAGGATCGGCTGCGCCTCGGAGCTCGCATCGGGTGCGGTATCGCGGGCCATGCCCATCATCCGTCCGCGTTGCGACTGGACCTTGGCGTCGCCTAGACTCGAAGCACTGTGGTTGCGGAACAGAACGTACTGAAGGCGGTGAGCGTCGTCGGCATTCAGCCGGCGGCTGCGATTATCGCGCGCCCGTAACCCACCCCACGACCGACCGGCACACGATCAGAGGCCCGTCCGCGGTCGCGGCTGCCCCTGCACCGATCATTGTCTGGAATTGACGTACATGACAGCTCACCACACTCCCCAGAACGTCGTGCTCTACGACACCACGCTCCGCGACGGCCTTGGCATGGAGGGCCTGACGCTCTCGCTCGAAGACAAGCTCGTGATCGTCGAGAAGCTCGACGAGCTCGGCGTCCACTACATCGAGGGCGGCTACCCGGGCTCCAACCCGAAGGACGCCGAGTTCTTCGAGCGGGCACGAGCGCTCGAGCTGCGCAACGCCAAACTCGTTGCCTTCGGCTCCACCCGCCGCGCGGGCGGGGACACCGCCAGCGACCCGGCGCTGCAGGCGGTACTCGGCGCCCGGACGCCCGCCATTACGCTCGTCGGCAAGTCCTCGGCGGCCCAGGTTCGCGACGTGCTGGAGACCAGCGAGGAAGAGAACCTCGCGATGATCGAGGACTCCGTCCGCTACCTCGTCGACGCGGGCCGCGAGGTGATCTTCGACGCGGAGCACTTCTTCGACGGCTACGCGGAGGACCCCTCATACGCGATGACAACGCTGCGGGCGGCCACGCGCGGCGGGGCCGGCACGATCGCCCTCTGCGACACCAACGGCGGCTCGCTTTCACAGGCGATCGTCGACGGCGTCACGCGGGCACTCGCTGAGACGGACGCCGCCATCGGCATCCACACCCACAACGACGCCGAACTGGCGGTCGCCAACACGCTGCTGGCCGTACAGGCCGGCGCAACGCAGGTGCAGGCCTGCCTCAACGGCTGGGGCGAGCGCTGTGGCAATGCCAACATCATCTCCGTAATCGCCAACCTGCAGCTGAAGCTCGGGCTGCAGGTCGTCGACCCGGACCAGCTTGCCCGCCTCACCGAGGTCGCGCGGTTCGCCTCGGAAGTTGCCAACCTGCCTTCGAGCCCGCAGCAGCCGTACGTCGGCACCGGCGCGTTCGCGCACAAGGCAGGGCTTCACGCCGCGGCGGTGGAGAAGTCCCCCGGCGCGTACACGCACATCAACCCCGCCGACGTCGGCAACGGAGAGCGCGTCCTGATCTCCGAACTCTCAGGCCGGCGCAGCATCACCGCCAAGCTGCGCGAGCAGGGCTCACAGATCGAGCTGACCGACGCGCAGGCGAGGACGGTCGTCGACCGCGTCAAGGCCTTCGAGGCACGCGGCTTCCAGTACGAGTCCGCCGAGGCATCGTTCGAACTGCTCGTGCGGCGCACGCTCGATGGCTACATCGCGCCGTTCGACCTGGAAGACTTCCTGATCGTCGAGCGGCGGCGTCACGCCTCGGAGTCCGGCAGCGGCGACGAGAGCGGCGACGAGAACGAGATGCAGGCGGAGGCAATGGTGAAGGTGCGCGTCGGCAAGCACCTCACCCAGACCGCCGCCGACGGCAACGGCCCCGTCTCGGCGCTCGATGCCGCGGTCAGGAGCGGCCTGGCGGAGACCTTCCCCGAACTCGCCGCCATCCACCTGGTCGACTACAAGGTGCGTATCATCAACCCGGCAGGCGGGGCGGACGCTGCGGTGCGCGCCCTGATTGAATCGAGCGACGGCACGCACGTCTGGCGCACCGTCGGGGCCTCGACAGACGTGATCGAGGCCTCCTGGCTGGCGCTGCAGGACGCCTACGAATACTGGATCCTGAACTGGGGCCGCCCGGCCTGAGGCGGCGCCGGCGCCCCTAGCCGACGACGATCAGCATCTGCACAACGCCGTCGCGGACCACGGCCGTGACGAGGTCGCCCACGGCGGCGTCCTTGAATCCGATTCGCACCGTCTGGTCGTTCAACGCCAGCGTGACCCCGCCCAGCGAGCCGGTCAGCCGGATCGAGTCGCCGTCGATCGCGGCGATGCGCCCGAAGACCGCGGTCAGCGGCGCCCCCGGCGTCTCACTCGCCTCCGGTTCGGCAGCTGCAGCCGCAGCCTCGGTCGCGTCGGTCGCTGCCGCGGCGGCTCGGGCTGCGAGACGGTCCGCCACGAGGTCCGCCAGCTGCTCCAGCACTGCCGGCGGGAAGTTCGCGCCCGCGGCCCCGCCCGGCTGTGACCCGCCCGGCTGAACTTCGCCCCGCTGAGCGCCGGGGCGCTGCGGCGCCTGCGGCGCCGTGGGCGATGTCCCCACCGGAGGCACGGCCGGCGCGACACGCTGCGGAGGCGCCGAGAGCGTCACTCGCAGCGCGGCGCGGCCGCCGTCGCGCAGCACGGTCACCCGCACGGTCTCGCCGGGGGCGAACGTCGCCAGCCGCTCGCGCAGCTGCTCGACCGAGTGCACCGGCGCGCCATCGACCGCCACGATCACGTCCCCCGGGCGGAGCCCGGCCAGGTCCGCGCCGCTGCCCGGCAGCACCTCGGCGACGCGCACGCCGTCCGAGGCGTCGACGGCGCTGACACCGAGCTGCGGCGCCGCCGCCGGCGTCGCCCGCTGGCCACCCTCGCCGGGCCGCTGCGGTTGCTGCGGTTGCTGGGGTCTCTGCGGCTGGAACGGGCGCTGCTGCGGCCCTGGCCGGCCCTCTCGCTGAGAGCGATCGCCGGGGACGGCCTCTCGGCCACTGCCGCCGTCGCCGAATTGCTGCCGTAAACGATCACCGAGCGCTTCGCCGAGCCCCTGGAGCAGCGGTCCGATCGCAGCCACGAGTGCCCGTGGTTCAACTTCCAACGTGCGCAGCTCGCCGTCGCGGCGTACCTCGATCTCGTAGACCTCTCCGGCGTCGACCCCGGCGACGGCCTCCCGCAGTTCGTCGATGCGGTCGACACGATCACCGTCGACGCGCACGATCTCGTCGCCCGGCCGCAGCCCGGCGTTCGCAGCCGGGGTACCGGGCAGCACCTCGTCCACGGTCAGTCGATCTCCCTCATCGTCGATCGTGACGCCGAGCGCGGGCTGGCCCAATCCGAACAGCGAGCCGCCATCGAAACCATCGAAGCCTTCGAACCCGTCAAATCCGTTGCCGGCCCCGCTGCGCAACAGCTCGAGCAGATCCGCGAACTGCGGCAACTCCGCCAACCGCCGAAGGTCGTCGAGGTCCTCGACGTCACCAGATTCTTCGAGCGCGTCCCGCAACTCGCCGAGGTCGAACTGGAGCGAGCCGAGCGAGGCCCGGCGCTCCGGCTCCGGGTCGTCGCTGACCATGTCCCCGACCCCGAGCGCGATTGCGACGGCGAGCAGCGCCGCGGCCGCTCCAATCGCAACCGCCAGGTAGTTACGCCTCAGGTACTGCATCTTGCGTCCTCCCGGGAGCGCTGCTGTCGTCGCTGCTGAGTGGGTTGCTGCTGTCCGGGCCGCTGCTCTCCGGGCCGCTGCTGTCCGAGCCGCCGCGGTCCGGGCCGCCGCTGTCCGGGCCATCGCGGGGCAGTCGCACGATGAAGATGGTGCCGCCGGCGCGGCTCGACTGTACCTCGATGGTGCCGCCGTGGGCCTGCACGAGCTCGTGCACGATCGCGAGTCCGAGTCCCGAGTGCGCCCCGTCGCTGCGTGCGCGGTCGGCCTGGTAGAAGCGGTCGAACACCGACGGCAGATCCTCCTCGGGGATCGGCTCGCCGTGGTTGTGGACCTCGAGCGAGACCGACGCGGCATCGCCATGGGTATGCACGCGCACGTCCGAGTCCGGGGGTGAGAAGCGAATGGCGTTGTCGACGAGGTTCGAGAGGATCTGCTCCAGCCGCCGTCCGTCCGCACGGACATGCCCGGCGCCCTTCTCGTGACTGACCGTCACGGCCGACTCCTGCGCGCGGAAGGCCAGCCGTCGGACGCCGGCGGCGACCAGAGCGTCGAAATCGACATCGTCCAGCGCTAGCGCCAGCTCGCCGGACTCGATGCTGGAGAGGTACAGCAGGTCGTCGACCAGCTCACGCATACTGCCGGCTTCCTCGTGGATCACGGCGGCAAGCTGCTTGCGCTCATCCTCGCTCTCCACGACACCATCGACGAGCGCCTGCGAGAAGCCCTGGATCGATGTCAGCGGTGTCTTCAATTCGTGCGAGACGTTGCCCAGGAGCTGGCGCATCGCGTGGCTGCTGCGGTTTGCCTGCCCGGCCATCAGGTTGAACGCGCCGGCCAGTTGAGCTACCTCGTCGTCGCCACGCATCTCGATGCGCTGATCGTAGTCGCCCTGCGCCATGGCCTCGGACGCGGCCGTCATCGCCGCGATCGGGCGAGTGATGCGAGCGCTGAGCACGGTGCCGACGACCACGGCGACCAGCGCGGCGATGCCGCCGGCGATCGCGAAGCGCGGTAAGAGCCGGGCCCAGGCCGCCGTCACGTCCGCCGCAGGCACGGCGATCACCACCGTCGATTCGGGCTGGCGCTGCGGGAACGCCCCCGGGATCACCGGGTTCGGCTGGGACGAGGTGAACAGGTAGAGGTCGGCGCCCTGCGCTTCCACACGCAGCGAGCGGAACGGCAGCATCCCCTCGTCGGCATCGCCATCGGCAGAGCGGGCGGCGATGTTGAGCGTGGCGCCCAGCATCGGCTCGCGGTCGTCCGTGTCGAGGATGACGCGACAGTCGCCGTCGAGCAGGAAGATGCGCACGTCGAAGTAGTCGGCCAGCGGGGTCAGTTCCGCCCGAATGCGACTGCGCGGCCAGCCGAACAGTTCCCACGCCATCACGCTCTCGGTGAAGCCTGGCACCAGCCGGCCGAAGCGCTGCTCCGCAGACTCGGCCTGCTGATCGCGCAACAGCACGAGCGAGGAGAACCCGGCGAACACGAGGCTGACCGCGATCACGAGGCCGAAACCGGCGATCAGACGCAGTCGCAGACCACCGAGAGATGAGAGACCGGGAGACCCGAGCCTAGGCATCAGTCTCGGCCGGCACGAGCTTGTAGCCGACGCCCCAGACGGTCTCGATCGACGGTTCCGCCGCCTCTAGCTTGTCGCGCAGCCACGCCACGTGAACGTCGATCGTGCGAGGGTCGCCGAAGTAGTCCTCGCCCCATACCATCGAGAGCAGGCGCTCGCGATCCAGCACCACGTTGGGGTGGGTCAGGAACGCCTCCAGCAGATCGAATTCGCGCTGACGGAGCCGCACCTTCTCGTCTCCCACCGTCACGTCGCGGCTGGCCGGGTCAAGCGTCAGGTTCCCGATCGTGACGGCGACCCGTTCCGGCTCCTCGGCGCGATCCCAGTCGCGACGGCGCAGGGCGGCCTTCACGCGGACGACCACCTCGCGCGGGTTGAACGGCTTCGTGACGTAGTCGTCCGCCCCCATCTCGAGGCCGACGATCTTGTCGACGTCGTCGGAACGGGCGGTCAGCATGATCATGGGCACGTCGGAGTTCTTGCGGATCTCCGTGCAGACCTCGAACCCGCTGAGTTCGGGCATCATCAGGTCCAGCAACACCAGGTCGGGCGTCTCGGCGGAGAAGCGATCGAGCGCCTGCCGCCCGTTCGCGGCGGCAACCACGTCATAGCCCTCGTTGCGCAGGTAGAGGCGCAGCAACTTCACGATGTTTTGCTCATCGTCGGCGACGAGGATCTTGGCTGCCACGGTGCCAGCGGGCTCCACTACTGCCGGTGGTGAGGGGGCTGGGGTAGGTCGGGACCGGTCCGCTGGCCTCCGAGGAAGCCGTACCGCCGTTGTCGCAACCGCTCCCACCACTGCTTTCTTACGAGAACGCCGTGCGGACCGGCCCGCCCTGCATCCATGGTGCAGGCCAGACGTTGGCCGCCATCGCAGAAAGTGTAAACAATCTGTGATCCGCGGGGGCCCGGCCGGCAGGCCCCCGGGCCCGCTCGCGCGCCACGCGCGGCTGCCCGCCTGCCTGGCTACGCCTTCGGGCGTGCCGCCCGCCCCGTCGCCCGCCCGAGCGAACGCAGCGAATCCGCCAGGCCGGCCGAGTCGCCCTGCCGGGCCGCCTGCGAGTTCTGCCCGGCGACCTCCCTCAGCAGCTCATCGCGATCCGAGGGCGAAGTCAGAGGAAGTCAGAGGGAGAGCAGGAGCACACAGGAACGGGCCCGCCGCACGGCGGGCCCGCACCATCACGTGCTGGTCAGCGAAGTGCTGGCCGTCAAGCCGGCCTAGAGGCGCAACTTCCCGTGCGACGGCTGACGCCGGCGCTGCTTGCCAGCGGCCAATCGCTCTTCTTCGAGCAATTCCGCTGGATCGGGGCGCTGCGACTCATGCACGAAGCCGCAGGTGATGCACGTGCCAAACTGGCCGTATGCATCATCCTCGACGATCATCAGGCCTTTACAACGCGGGCAATTCTTTGGCGGGGCGGTGGTGATCACGTCACCTCTCCTGTTGGGAACCGTCTCCGCCGGTATCCCACCGGCTGGGCCTGCTTCCACTGCCTCCGAGGTTAGCTGACGGATTCGGGCCGAGCAGATTGGCCCTACATTCCGGTCTTCCGGAATGATTCACCCCTGTAGTTGGGTCCCCCGGTCCATCCCGCAGGACGGATTCGGCAGGGCGCTCCTTACGCCTTATCACAGTCGCGGTACGTTCGTGATTGTGACAACAAGAGCATACTCGACGCCGGACCGTTGTCAACCGTCCGAAATTGACTGGTTGCTGACCCCTGAACACATTCGTCGTACCCGCCAGATTCGAATCTGCAGGCACCGCTCAGACCGCCCGAGCGACCCAGACCATCTCCGTCGATGTCAGTTCGAACGCCTGCCCGTCAAAGTTACCGTAGAGTGCCTCCACCTCGAAGCCGCTGCGCGAGAGCAGGTGTTCCATCTCGAATCGATATACCCAGCGCAGGCGGATCGCCACCACGCTCTTCCCGCCCCGCGCCTTCATGCGGATACGCGTGTCCACGCGCTGCTCGGCGGGGTCGTAGTCGCGGGACTCCAGCGTGTCAGGGATGAGATCGCCCGGCTGCTTGCGCTGGTCCGCCGGCAGCTTCATCCAGTGCGCGATCATCTCCAGGTTCGGGTTGAAGACGTTCAGCGCCAGCCGCCCGCCCGGCTCCAGCGCCGCCCGGCACGAGGCCAGCGTTGCCATCTGGTCGTCCATCGTCAGGTTGTGCAGGAAGGCCCGCGCCGGGATCGTGATCAGCGCAGCCGGCTGTGCCAGCGCGAACGTACGCATATCCGCCGCCGCCAGGCCAAGCTCAGGCCCGATGCCCTCCTCCACCGCCTTGCGTCGCGCGATCGCCAGCATCGACGGCGAGAGGTCGAGCCCCAGCACGGGCACGCCTGAACGCACAATCGGCAGCGCGACCCGACCGGTTCCGACGGCGAGCTCCACCACTGGCCCGCGCGCCTCGAGCGCGAGCCGGGTGTAGAACCCGACATCCGGCCCGCCGATGCCATCCGCCCCGAACCGCTCGTCGTAGAGCCAGGCGAACTCCGTGTATAACGGGTCGATCAGCGGGTGGCGGGGTGACATCAGAACCTACCGTCCTGCCTGCTCCGCCGCTTCGAATTCGCTGCGCAACAGCCCCATCACCGTGGAGTCGCAGTAGCGGCCCGCGACGTAGCGGCTCTCGCGCTGCCTGCCCTCGACGACGAAGCCGATCTTCTCGTAGCAACGCTGGGCGCGGGCGTTGTAGCTCGCCACCTGGAGCCCGATGCGATGCAGGTCCAGGTCCTCGAAGCCGTAAAGGCAAATCGTGCGCACGACGTCCTCGCCGTAGCCGCGGTTCCAATACTGCGGGTCGCCAATCGCGATGCCGAGGTCCCCGAGCCGGGACTCGAGACTCATCAGTCGCAGCGCCACGGTGCCGATCAGCACGGGCTCGTCCCCGATATCGAGCGCCTCGATGCCCAGCGCGATGCCGTGGTCCCAGTCGTTGGTCGCCTTCGAACGAATGAACTCTTCCTCGGCAGCGACAGACATCTGGTACGGGGCGATCGCCAGGAACTGCAACATCTCCGGGTTGCTGAACCACGCGCGCAGCGCTTCCGCATCGGCGAGCTCGAACGGCCTCAGCCGCACCCGTCCGCCGAGGATGCCGGAGTCGAGCGGCAGCCCCGCCCCGGCTGGTGGGCCGTATTCAGTGGGAGTCATCGCCGGCCCCTTCGCCGATTGGCACGAACGCGCCGTACTTCGCATCAAACTCCTCGCGGAGAATGCCCATGATCAGGAAGTCGACGGCACGGCCGCGCGACCAGTGGCCGGCGCGTTCACGGCCCTCGTGCTTGAATCCGACGCGCTCGTACGCCTTGATCCCGCCCGGCTGGTCCTCATCGACCAGCAGCATGATGCGGCGCAGGTTCATGTCCCGGAACCCGAACGTGACCAGCGTGCGCATCGCGTCCGAGCCGTAGCCCCGGCCCCAGTGCTGCTTCGCGCCGATCGCGATTCCAACGACGGCGACGCGGTCGAGTACAGAGACCTCGTGCATCCCACAGTTGCCGATGTGCTCGCCCGTCTCGGCAATCTCGATCGCGAACTGCGAGCCTGTGTAGGAATTGGCCGTCGAGCCGCGCTCCGCCCACTCCTCCTCGGTGGCATACGACATCGGGTAGCGCACGTTGAGGTGCTCCGTCACTTCACGGTCGTTGAACCAGCGGTAGCAGCGCGCTGCGTCCGAACGCTCAATCGCCCGCAGCCGGACCCGTTCACCTGCCAGTGCCATCGCTCGCCTCCTTCTGCTCGATCCACGACATCCCCACAAAAAAGCCGGCCCCTCGGCGAAGGGCCGGCTTGTCAGTGCTTTCGTCGAAGTGGACTAGGCAGCGCCTCCGGCCCCGGGGGCGTAGGTGGTCGACACGATCGTCAGATCGCGGACCGGCTTGCTACGACCGCGGGCGAAGAACTGCATGGCCGGGGAGGTTACGCACGAGCGTGATTGCTGTCAACGCGGCTGCCCGTGATAAGGTCGGATCGCTCGACGCGGCAACCGGGGAAGCTGGTGCGATTCCAGCGCTGTCCCGCAACTGTGAGCCGCCCTCCGGGGCGGCGAGCCAGAGTACCGGCCCGCGTTCAGTGTCAGAGCCCGCGAGGACGGGGCACCGGCACGGGATACGGCTCACCGATCCCACCGCCGCGAACCTGCCGCCCCTCGCGCGCCGAGGGGTGTTTCGTTGACGCAGCCGGCATCAGCCTCATCAGCCCGATCGACTCGACCGATCCCCCCGACCGCCTCGGCGGACGCATTCTGCCCGGCGGCGTTCGCATGACTGCCGAGCAGACCGCCGAGCAAGAAGGGCGAGCCCCGATAGCGACCGCAGGCAGCTACGCCCGCCCGTCGCTTGCCGGGCTTGGCCCGGTGACGATCGGCTGGGTCGTGCTGATGCTGGTGGCCGCCGTCGCGCTGACCCAGGGCGCCGCCGACATCCCGGCGCGCACCGCGATCGGCCTGCTGCTGGAACGATTGCCGCTCGTCGACCTCAACATCACGGCGCCCGCTTCGTGGGAGCGCATCATCGTCGACGTGCGCTTGCCGCGGGTGCTGGCGGCCGGGGCGGTCGGGGCGGCGCTCTCGTTCTCCGGGGCCGCCTACCAGGGCGTCTTCCGCAATCCGCTGGCCGACCCCTTCCTGCTGGGCGTCGCCGCCGGGGCCGGGCTCGGCGCGTCGATCGCGATCGTCTCACCGCTCGATGCCGGTACCTACGGTTTCGGCTGGGTTCCCGTCTTCGCCTTCGCCGGGGCCTCGGTCGCCGTCACCATTGCCTACGCGGTTTCCCGCGTCGGCCGGGCGGTCTCCAACACGACGCTGATCCTGGCCGGCGTCGCCGTTTCCTCGCTGTTCGGGTCGGCGACCTCGTTCATCCTGATCACCGGCGGTGAATCGGCGCGTCCGATCCTGACGTTCCTCTTCGGCAGCTTCAACACGGCGAGCTGGGACCGGCTGGTCGTAGCGACGCCTTACCTGGTGACCGGCGCGGTGATCGTCGCCCTCTTCGGCCGCATCCTCAACGTGCTCCAGCTCGACGAGGAACAGGCGGCGCAGCTCGGCGTCGACGTGACGAAGGTGAAGCTGATCGTGCTGGTCGGCGCCTCGCTCGTCGCGGCCACCGCAGTCTCGATCGCGGGGGTGATCGGCTTCGTCGGGCTGATCGTCCCGCACGTCGTGCGCATGCTCTTCGGCGGCGACTACCGGCGGCTGCTGCCGCTCGCGGCGCTGCTGGGCGCGGCCTTCCTGATCACGGCGGATGTGCTCGCCCGCATGCTGCTGTCGCCGCAGGAGGTCCCCGTCGGCATCGTCACCGCGGCCGCCGGCGCGCCCTTCTTCCTCTACCTGCTCCGCACCCGCCGCGTGGACGGCCTGCGATGACCGCCCCAACCGCCGACGCCGTAGTCTCCACGACGCTGCTGACGCTGAACGACGTGCACGTCTCGCTCGACGGTGTCCGCATCCTCGCCGGCGTCGACCTCACGTTGGACCGCGGCGAGACGCTGGGCCTAGTCGGCCCCAACGGCGCCGGGAAGACGACGTTGCTGCGCGCCGCCACCGGGCTGATCGAGCTCGATCGCGGATCGATCGAGGTCGACGGCGAGCCGCTCGGCGGCTTTAGCCGCCTCGACCTGGCCCGCCGCGTCGCCGTCGTGCAGCAACTGCCGGAGGCGCCCGCCTCGATGCGCGTCGACGACCTCGTGCTGCTGGGACGCAACCCGTATCTGCGGCTGCTGGGCCGCGAATCGCACCACGACCACGCGATCGCCCACGAGGCGATGGTGCGCACCGGCTGCGGGGACCTGGCCACCCGCACGCTGGGCACGCTCTCCGGCGGCGAACGGCGGCGCGCCTTCATCGCCCGAGCGCTCGCCCAGGAACCCGCGCTGCTGCTGCTCGATGAGCCGACCGCGAACCTCGACCCGGAGGCGCAGAGCGCCATCTTCGAGACCCTGCGTGAGCTCGCAGCCGGCGGCGTCGGCGTGCTCGTCGTCGTGCACGACCTCACGCTCGCAGGCGCATACTGCGACCGCATCGCGTTGCTCGACGGCGGCCGGGTGGTCGCGGCTGGCGAGCCCCGGCAGGTGCTGACGGCGGAGTCCGTCGCCCGCGTCTACGGCGCACGGGTGACGGTGATGCAACACCCCGAGAGCGGCGCACCGGTCGTCGTGCCGGCGGTGCTGGAGGCTGGCCGATGACAGCAGGGACCGATCACAGCGACGGCGTCCCCGAGCGCGCGACCGAGCGTCTCGATGAGTCCGGCGAGCCTGTCGAGCAGCCGCAGGCGCGCTGGGAGGGGCTGTTCCCGAAGAAGCACCCGCTGGTGCTGCTGTACACCGGCGACGGCAAGGGCAAGAC
>JASLOV010000141.1 GCA_030745285.1 Dehalococcoidia bacterium
GATCATGGCCTGTCTCAAGTGTGCCGAGATCTCGCCGGTCATTTGGCCGGTCCTCGCCGATGCGGTTGACGCCGTCGTGGCGATCGACGATCGGCGCGCCGCATGGGCGATGCGACGCCTCGCGAATCCGGCACCGGGGGATCCGGAGATCGTGTCAGGTGGTTCGGGCGCGTGCGGCCTCGGCGCGCTCCAGGCGATCGTGACCGACGAGGTCTTCGCGCCGGTCCGCGCCGCCGCCGGGCTCGGCCCCACGGCACGCGTCCTCGTCGTGAATACCGAAGGCGCAACCGACCCGGCGCTGTATCGATCGATCGTCGGCGACTGACTGACCGTCGGACCCAGCTCTCGCCCGGGTGACATCGCTTGCCCGCGGTCGGGATCCCGGCGATGATACAGCCTCGCATCGACCCACCATGAGCGAGGCCCACACGGCATGACGGCTCCGGTCACCCTTCGCCGCGCCCTCGGCAGGTGGGACCTCACGGCGATCGGTATCAATCAGGTGATCGGCAGCGGCATCTTCCTGCTGCCCTCGCTCGTGACCGTGCAGGTGGGCGCCTGGGCGGTCCTCGCGTTCGTCTTCGCGGGCCTGGCGTCGCTGCTCGTCGCGCTCTGCTTCGCCGAAGTGGGGAGCCGCTTCGAGGTCACCGGCGGCCCGTACGTCTATACCCGCGCGGCGTTCGGTCGGCTCATCGGGTTCGAGGTCGGCTGGATGCAGTGGGTGACCCGGATCACGAGCTGGGCGGGCGTGGCCAACGGCATCCCCCTCGCGCTGGCCTTCTACTTTCCGGCGATGGCCACCGGGTTGCCACACACGCTGTTCATCCTCGGGCTCTTCGGTGCGCTGGCGGGGATCAACCTGCTCGGCGTCCGCCAGGGCGCCTGGGCGGTCAACTTCTTCACCGTCAGCAAGTTGTTGCCGCTGGGCCTCTTCATCATGGTCGGCCTGTTCTTCGTCCAGCCCGAGCCGTTTGCGACCTACCCCTCGGTGTCGTGGGCCGAGGGCTCGGCCGCGAGCCTGCTGCTGATCTTCGCGTTCGGTGGCTTCGACGTCGTCCCGGTGCCGGCCGGTGAAGCCTCGAACCCGCGCGGTCAGGTGCCGTTCGCGATGATCACGACGATCACCGCCGTCACGGCGGTCATGCTGCTGGCGCAGTTCGTGACGATGGGCACGCTGTCCGACCTGAATGATTCAGCCACGCCGCTGGCCGATGCCGCGTTCGTCTTCATGGGCGCGGGCGGCGCGCTGATGATCGGCCTGGGGTCGGTGATCTCGATGACCGGCAACAATGCCGGGCAGGTGTTGACGTCGTCGCGCATGCTCTTCGCCCTCGCCGAACACGGCGAGCTGCCCGCGCGGGTCGCCGATGTCCACCCGCGGTACCGGACACCGCACGTCGCGATTCTCGTCTCCACCAGCCTCGCCGTGGCGCTCGCGCTGTCCGGGTCGTTCGTGGCGCTGGCCACGGCGAGTGCGATCGCCCGTCTGGTCACCTACACCGGCGTGGCCGCGGCCACGCTGCGTCTGCGGAGCCCTGACTTCGAACGCAAGGTGCAGCCGCCGACCTATCGGACGCCGCTGGGTGCGCTGGTGCCCGTCCTGGCGATGGCGGTCTCGGTGATCATTCTCGTCGGCGCATCGCGCGAGCAGTTGATCGGCGGGGCGGCGGCGCTGACGCTGGGCGCGATCGTCTTCTTCCTGAACGACCGGCTCACCGGCGGACCAGCGCGGCGCCAAGCGGTCTCGCACGAGGCCTCGGTCGAGTCCGATCGAGCCTAGGGCTCATTGAGGGAGGGGCAGAGGATGCGTTTCGTCAGACCCGTCGTGACTGCAGTCTGGCTGGTCGGTGCGGCGGTGCCGTCGGCCATCGCGCAGGAGGCGATCTTCATCGTGCGGCACGCCGAGCGGACGGATCGGTCCTCCGACTCGACGCTGTCCGCGGAGGGCGAGGCCCGCGCGGAGCGGTTGGCCCGGCATCTGCGGGACGCCGGCATCGACGCGATCTACTCGACCAGCTTCCGGCGCACGCTCGGCACGGCGGCGCCGCTGGCTGAAGTGCTGGGCCTCGACGTGCAGACCGAGCCGACGCTCGGCCCGGACCCGATGGGCTCGGACGATCGGGTGGGCCGCTACGTCGAAGAACTGGTCGCGCGACTCGGTGAGCGGCACGGCGCCGACCGCGTGGTCGTCGTCGGGCACTCGAACACGCTGCCGGCACTGCTCGCCGCGCTCGGCCATCCGGAACCGATCTCGATCGCCGGTGACGAGTACGACAATCTCTTTGTTGTCTTGCCCCAGCCTGAAGGCGCACCGACCCTGCTACGGATCAGATTCTGACGATCAAGCCGGTGCCCCTTAGCTGGGCTCCGTTTCGGGCGCCAGACTGGGCATTGCGCCGTCGATCCCGTCGGCGGCCGGCGAACAGGTTGAATCGAAGTTCTCGGACGCCACCCTCGCGCCAAGCACCAGCTGGGCCCCACCTTCTCGAGTTGCTGTCTAGACGAAGCTCACGAACTCGTCCAACGGCTTCTTCGTGATCGCCGGAACCTTCGCATCGTCGGCGGGGTAGCCGACGACCAGCAGCAGGAACGGGCGCTCGTGCGACGGGCGGCCGAGAACTTCGTTCAGGAACCCCATCGGGCTCGGCGTGTGCGTGAGCGACGCCAATCCGGCGTGGTGGAGCGCCATGATGAGGAATCCAGCCGCAATACCGACCGACTCCTGCACGTAGTAGTGCTTCACCTTGCGTCCGTCGGGCAGCACGCCGAACGTCTCGCCGAAGATCGCGATCAGGTTCGGCGCGGTTTCCAGAAACGGCTTGTTCGAGTCGGTGCCGAGCGGCGCGAGC
>JASLOV010000142.1 GCA_030745285.1 Dehalococcoidia bacterium
CCTCCGTGCTTCGCCAGCCGGCCCTTGCCGCACCGATGGAGGTGATCGATCCGCGGGACACGCGACCGGCAGTGATCGACTACGTCCGCAAGACGCACGCCGCCAACGCCAAGCAGCTGGGACCGAAGATCCGCGTCGGCATGCGGCCGTAGTCTCGCGATCCGAGTCGGTCGCCAGCGGCCGGTAGCCCGGGCTACCCGCTGACGCGCCGCCACTTGCGCAGGCTGACCATCTCGCGCGGCGGAGTGAGGCGGCTGCCCACCTCGACGTACGAGACTTCCGCGACGTAGACATCGCCGTGGGAGTCGGTGGCGATGCTGTGGGGCCAGAGGAACTGGTCGGGCGCCTCGCCGGGCAGGGGCGCGCCGAGCCGCGTGATCAGCTCGCCCTCGGGCGTGTAGACGGAGATACGGTGCCCGAGGTTGGGCACGCCGCGCTGCACGGGCGGCGGGCCCTGCTCAGCGACGTACAGGCTCTGGTCCTCCTCGCGCCCTCGCACGACCGCGACGGCGTGGTGCACATGCCAGCCCCGGACGAATTCGCCGTCGACGGTGAAAACCTGCACGCGGTGGTTCTCGCGGTCGCAGACGATGACGTGGCCGTCATCCACCATCGCGATGTTGTGCGGCAGGCTGAACTGCCCGGGATCCGAGCCGGGTTCGCCCCACGAGAGGATGTGCCGGCCCTCGCTGTCGTAGCGATGAACGCGCGAGTTGCCGTAGCCGTCGCTGATGAAGATGTCGCCGTTCGCAGGCGAGACGGCTATGTCGGTGGGGGTGTTGAAGGGTTCGCCGCTCTGGCGAGGCGCCGGCTCGCCGGTGCCGATGGTCATGAGGGTGTTCCCGGCGGTGTCGGTCTTGGTCATGGTGTGGGTGTGCACGTCGACCAGCCAGAGGTCGCCGTCGGGGTCGATGCGGACGGAGTGTGGCCAGGTGAATCGGACGCCCTCCCAGACGAGCCGTGAGACTCCGTAGGGGTCCGTGATCTGGGTCATGCCGGCGTGCGGGGTCTCGTTGCCCCAGCTGTCGATCAGGTTGCCGTCGGGATCGAAGACCAGCATCGGCATGTTGCCGCGGTTGAAGATGTAGACGCGGTCCTGGGGGTCGACGGCGACGGAGGTCGCCTCGCGCAGCCAGAAGCCGTGCGGGGTCTTCGCCCACCCGGCGACCGGCTCGTACTTCGTCTCCGCGGTCGGTGCTGCTGGCATCATCATTCCCCTTCGCGCGGCTTCCCGCTCGTTCGACTGGCCGATGCTCGCCTGCGAGTTGGCGGTCGCGCTACCCCGGCCGCGCTGCGGCACGGTGTGGCCTCGAGCACGCAGCCTGCCCGCGCGACGCCTAGCCGCGGGGCAGCCCGAGCCCGCGGGTGGCGATGATGTTGCGCTGGATCTCGCTCGTGCCGCCGCCGAGCGTGCGCGAGGTGGTCTGCATGTAGATCTGGCAGTAGAGCCCGCCCATCACCGCGTGCTTCGATTCCGGCTTCAGCGCCCCGGCCAGCCCGAGCATGTTGATGCCCCGCCGCGCGTTCTTCTGGAGCAGCTCCGTGCTGTGCACCTTAGAAATGGAGCTCTCGTAGTTCGGTACAAGGCCCCGCGACTGCATCCACGTCACCCGGTAGCTGAGGTAGCGGCTGACCTCGAGCTCGACCGCCGTCTCCGCGAGCTTGTGGCGGTACGGGTCGTTCTCCACGATGCGTCGGCCTTCGCCGGCGCTGTCGGGCTGCTTCGCGTGCGCCAGCAGCGGGTCGAGCGCATTCTGCGTCGTCGCCATGCGGTCGACGCCCGAGCGCTCGAAGTCGAGCAAGGTAGTCGCGACGTACCAGCCGCGGTTCTCCTCGCCGAACATGTTCTTCGCCGGGACGCGCACGTCTTCGAAGAAGGTCTCGTTGAAGCCGGCAGCGCCGTGCATCTGCACCAGCGGGCGGATGGTGATGCCCGGTGTCTTCATGTCGACCATGAAGTACGAGATGCCGCGGTGCTTCGGCGCGTCGGCGTCGGTGCGAGTGAGGACGTGAATGTAATCGGCGCTCTGTGCGCCGGAGGTCCAGATCTTCTGGCCGTTAATCACGAAGTCGTCGCCGTCGCGCGTCGCCCGGGTCTGAAGCGAGGCGAGGTCGGAGCCGGAGCCCGGCTCGGAGAAGCCCTGGCACCAGATGACCTCGGCGTTCGCGATCTTCGGCAGGTGCTCGCGCTTCTGCTCTTCGGTGCCGTGGATCATCATCATCGGGCCAACCATGTGCGCCCCCATGCCGCCGGTCGGCGCGCCGCGAATGGTGGCTTCCTCCTTGAAGATCATCTGGCCCATGTAGGAAGCGCCCTCGCCGCCGTACTCCTTCGGCCACGCCATCGTCAGCCAGCCGTGTTCGGCCAGCACCTTGCTGAAATCCTCCGTGCTTGCGGTGCGCGAGCCCTCCTCCGTGGCCGCGCCGCCGGCGATGCGGCGGCGGTCCCAGTTCGCATCGAGGAAATCGGTGACGCGCTTGCGGAACGTGAGCTCCTCGTCGGTCCACCCGAAGTTCATGCTGTGCTCCTCTCGTGACGGGCTACGACGTCGGCGACGGAGGTTGCCGGCCGTCGGCGCATCTGGCCGGCATGATACGCGCGTTCAGGCCACCGTAGCGTCATCGAGCAGCGAGGCGACCTCCTGCTGCGAGAACCCGAACTCACCCAGCACCTCGGCCGTGTGCTGCCCGAGCGTGGGCGCCGCCCGTTCCGTCGCGGTGGGTGATTTCGACAGTTCGACGATCGGACCGACCTGGCGCTGCGTGCCGGCCAGTTCGTGTTCCAGCTCGACGAACATCCTCGACATGTGGGGGTCGTCCGCGATCTCCTCCGGCAGGTTGACCGGCGCGACCGGCACGCCGGCCGCGCCGAACTCGCTCAGCCATTCCCCGACGGTGCGGGTGGCGATGATATCGCGGACGCGGGCGCGCAGCTCCGGCATGTGTGCCCGCCGTTCCTCGACCGTCGCGCCCTGCTTGGCCGTCTGATCGTCCAG
>JASLOV010000143.1 GCA_030745285.1 Dehalococcoidia bacterium
TCAACCTCGGGCGGCACTTTGGAAACGGCCTGCGCAAGTCGCGCGAGATCGCTGAAGAGACCAGCGTCCCCATCAATTTCCTGCATGAACTGCTGGCCAACCTCGTTCGCGAGGGGCTGGTGGTCTCCGTGGCGGGGCCGAAGGGCGGATACACGCTGTCACGCCCGCCGCAGGAGCTGACCTTGCTGGAGGTGATCGAGGCCGCTGAGGGCGCAATACCGTCCTCCGATTGCGAGCTGTGCGGGGGCGAGTGCGGCTGGGACGGGCCGTGTCCCTTGCGCCAGGCCTGGGCCAGGGGGCAGGAATCGCTGGCGGCCGAACTCGGCTCGACGTCGTTCATGGAGCTCGAGCAGCGACGCACTCCGCCCGACGGGAGCGCTCGCCGGGCGGAATGACGCCCCTGCAGTGACCCGATCGTCAGTCGCTGCGGTCGCCGGCGTCCGCCCTGATCGACGCCAGTCCGCCGTCGGAACCGCCGAGCCGCTGCAGCGCCGCCGTTGTGGCCGGTCCGGCGTGCGCCGCGACGCTGCGCAGGTCATCGAGCGTATCGATGTCGATGGCGATCGCGGGCAGCGGTGGCTCTGCCAGCGCGAGGCCCGCCTCGCCGGCCAGCCTGCGGTGGGCGTCGGCCGAGTCTGGGCCGAACGCCAGCGGCATGGCGTCGGGCGGTCTCATGCCAAGCGCCGAGGTGCCGGCGTCCGCGCTCGGCACGAGCACGACCGGCGCCTCCTCGAGCGCCTGCGCCAGCGTGCGGACGGCGTCGGGGAGCAGCTGGGGCAGGTCGGCGGGAAGGATTAGCGCCGCGCCGGTTGCCACCACCTCATCGAGCCGGAGTGCCGCGCCGACGGCCCCGTTGTAGCCGGGCGACCCGTCGGGCACGCGCCGGGCGTCGTACCTGGCGGCCGCCTCGTCGTACCGCCGGTCGGTCGAGACCAGCAGCAGCGGCCCGTCGTGAGCGGCTCGCACGGCGGCCAGCACATCGTCGAGCATGGCGGGCACCAGGGTGCGGCGAGCGGAATCCCCGAGCGCCGCGGCCAGCCTCGACTTCGCGCGCTCCAGCGGTTTGACGGGCACGATCACCGCCAGGCGGTCGCCAGCCGTGCCGCTCACGCTCGCGCCGCCTGGAGCACTGCGGCCGCCACCCGGGCGCGGGCGGGCGGGTCGGTCATCATCGTGTCGACGGCGACCGCGCGCAGTCCCAGCGCCTCGACCGCGGGCACGAGCGAGGCGTCCACGGCGTCCAGCACGAAGCAATCGATCAGGTCACGGTAGAGGGCGGCGACGCCGGGCGCGGAGACCTCGTGCCCCAGCGTTCGCAGCATATCGGCCGCCGGACCCTTCACCGCCGCGCCCCCGATGATCGGGGAGACCGCGACCCGGCGCGCCGGGGACCGTGCCAGCGCGTCCCGCACGCCCGGCACGGCGAGGATCGGCTCGATCGAGACGAACGGGTTGCTGGGCGCCACGATCACCAGTTCGGCATCGTGGATCGCGTCGATCACCCCCGGCGCGGGGCGAGCCTCCGCCGCGCCCGGCAGCCGAATCTCATGCACGGCGTCGCTGGCCCGACGCTGCACGAAGTAGACCTGGAACGGCAACTCGCCCGCGTCGGTCACCACCACGGTCGGGTGGGGGTCGTTCGTCACCGGTATCACCGCAGAGCGCACCCCCCGCGCCGTGGCCAGCACCGCGGTCGCATCGGCCAGGGTCATGCCCTCGCGCAGCATGCGGGTGCGGTGGAGATGCGTCGCCAGGTCGCGGTCGCCGATGCCGAACCAGCTCTCTCCGCCGAGCTCGCCCAGCGCGCCCAGCGCGACGTTGCTGTCGTCGCGCAGTCCCCAGCCGCCTTCGCCCTCGAGCCCCGCCAGCGTGTAGATCACGGTGTCGATGTCGGGCGCGACGTGCAGGCCATGCCACTCGAAGTCGTCGCCGACGTTGCAGATGATGGTGATGGACGCCGGGTCGACGCAGGTCGCGAGGCCGGCAAGGAAGCGTGCCGCCCCCACGCCCCCGGCCAGGACGGTGATACCTCCGGCCGGCTCGCCGATGCTTGTTGCTCGAACTCGCATGGCGCCATGCTAATCGCTCGGCGGCCCCTGGCGCTCGGGCGCTGGACACTGCGGTCAGAGTCAGCCGGAAGACTCGTTAGGGGCCCTCGCGACCCCGGGGGGCGCCCACCCTTTCGAAGCTCGCGACTCGCCGCTACGATGCACGAATGGATATCCAGAACATCGCAGTGGTCGCGGCGATCGCCATCGCCATCCTCGGATGGCTGAGGGCCGAGGGGCTGTCGGCGCGCGCGGGCGATACTGCCGCCGACGCGCTCGCCGAGTCGCAGTCCCTGGCCGAGACGGTCGAGGAAGCCCTCTCCGGGGCGCAGGACGCCCTTGCCGGGTCCAAGTTCGCCGCTGCCGCGGCTAGCCGCGCAGCCGATGTCGCCGAGGGCGCGAACGAGACGGCGAACCGCGCGCTTGAGACGGCCGATCAAGCCCTGGCATTGGGGCAGGGGGCGGCCGAGGCCGCGGAGCAGCAGCGCCTGGAAGCCCTGAAGGCCGACGTCCGGCCGCTCCAGTGGCGGCGCGCGGCCGCCGACGCCGACGGCGCCGTCGCGCCTGAGTTGCAGGGCCTCCAGCTCGAGAACTTCGGCGCCGGCATCGCTCGCAACGTCGTGACCGACCTGCTGCGCACCCCCACCGGCCAGATCGGTCGCTCCTCGGCGATCGCGGAGATGGCCAGCACGGGCGAGGCCACGGTTCGTGCCTGGCCGGGCCGGGCACCCAGTGACGACACGTGCCCCGACTTCGATCCGGGCGAGGAGGTCGGCGTTCGTGTGTTCTGGGACGACGAGAATGGCGACGCCGGTGAGAGCGGGTGGCAGGTCATTTCGCACGACGGCCAGCTCCAGCTCAGCGGTCACAAGCCGGCGCTGCCCCCTCCTTCGGCTCGCCGCCCGGGCTGATCCGCTCCCCGGGGCTCGGGCCGAGGCTGGCCCTGCTCTGACCCTGCTCTGGCACTCGCCCGGTCGCGGACCCGGGGCGGCTGCTATCGTTCTGGCAAATCACGCCGAGGAGTGGGGTGCGGACGTGGCCGAGGTGACGAACGAGAGTGTGTTGATCGAGGAACGGCGCGGCGACGTGCTGCTGCTCACCATGAACCGGCTGGAGCGACACAACGCGCTGAACGCCGAGCTCAACCACTGGCTGGGGGACGCGGTGCGTCGTGCCGAGCCGGACGGCGTGAGCGTGATCGTGCTGACGGGGGCGGGAGAGAAGGCCTTCTGCGCCGGCGGCGACATGCTGGAGATGAGCGGCGTCGAGCGGAGCGAGCGGCCGCTGCCGCCGCCCGAGGAGCGCGTGAACGGCACCGAGGAGCTGTCGCGGACGCCGATGCCCGTGATCGCGGCGATCAACGGCTACTGCTACGGCGGCGGGGCGCGGCTGGCGATCGCCTGTGACATCCGCCTCGCCTCGGAGACCGCGACGTTTCGGCTGCCCGGCGCGGAGTACGGGCTGGTGGTGGCGGCGGCGGCGCTGCCGCGGCTGGTCGGAGCATCGCTGGCGAAGGAGTGGATCTACACAGCGCGCAAATTCGACGCACAGGAGGCGGTCTCCGCCGGGCTCGTCAGTTCGCTGCACGCGCCGGAAGAGCTGCTGCCGGCGGCGATGGCGATGGCGGAGGTGATCGCCGGGCACTCGCAGGAGTCCGTGCGCGAGTCGAAGCGGGTGATCGACCTCGCGACGCTCTCGGACGAGGCCCAGGCAGCGGAGTCGGAGGCCAACGGCCGGCTGCGCGGCAGCGATGCCCAGACGGCGCGCTTCCGCGACGCCACGCGCCGGGTCACCGGGCGCTGATCCGCTTCCTGAGCGAGCGCGCCCGGATGCGTAGCGTGCGACCCCTTCGACGAGACCCGTAACGAGAGACCAGCCGAGGAGCGAGCGATGGCGGGCCCACTGTCGGGAATCACGGTGCTGGACTTCACCTGGGCGCTGGCGGGGCCCTACGGCGTGATGGTGCTGGCCGACCTGGGCGCGGACGTCTGGAAGATCGAGACGCTCTTCCAGAACGAACAGCGC
>JASLOV010000144.1 GCA_030745285.1 Dehalococcoidia bacterium
CAACCTGGCCACCTGCAGCCACTGTGGCGGGGCCGGTCAGGTGGTGACAGACCCGTGCCCGGATTGCCGCGGACAGGGTCTCAATCGCGGTCGTGTGGAGCGCGTGGTGCGCATCCCACCGGGCATCGATGACGGCGCCCAGATACGCATCAGCGGCGAAGGCGACGCTGGCGCCCGCGGCGCGCCGGGCGGCAACCTCTTCGTGGTCGTGCGGGTGCGGCCGCACAAGAAGTTCACGCGCGAGAACGACGACCTGATCTACGAGCTGGCATTGAACCCGGCGCAGGCGGCGCTGGGCACGAGCGTGCAGGTGCCGACGCTGGACGGCGAGAAGATGACGATCGAGGTGAAGCCGGGGACGCAGCACGGGCACGTCTACGGCATGCGCGGGCAGGGCGTTCCGCACCTGCGCGGGGCGGGCCGTGGCGACCTGCTGGTGAGGACGCACGTTGTCACGCCCACGAAGGTGACGGACGAGCAGCGGGAGCTGCTGGAGCAACTGGCCTCGTCACTGGGGACGCCCGCTGTGCCGCGCGACAGCTCGCTGTTTGATCGCATCAAGGGCGCCTTCGCGTAGAATCCTTGCGCAGGATCCTCCTGCAGGGAAGGCGCCGTGTCCGAGACCACTGCTCCCAACGGCCCCGTCCCGGCGGACGATCTCTGGACCGAGGTGACGGTGCACGTGGTGCCGGCCGACATCGAGGCGGTGGCGGACGTGTTGCGAGCGGTCGCGGGCAGCGTGGCGATTGAGCCGCAGATCAGGACGCTGGACAGCGCCGAATTCGCCTACGGGACGCTGGAGGAGCCGGCCACGCTGCGGGCCAGCCTGCCCGGCGCGCTGACGCCGCCCAAGCGGCAGGCGATCCGCCAGCAGCTCGGGGCGCTGGCGCTCGAGCAGGAGTTGTCGCCGTTGCGCTTCGAGGCGGTGGCCGACCGGCAGTGGGGTGAGGACTGGAAGCAGGAGTTCGGCGTCATGCACGTCGGACGCCGTATCGTGATTCGCCCCACCTGGGAAGAGTACGAGCGGGCCGTAGGGGAGCTGGTGATCACGCTGGACCCCGGCCGCGCCTTCGGCACCGGCGAGCACGAGACGACACGGCTCTGCCTGCAGGCGCTGGAACGGGTGGTGCGGCCCGGCGACGCGGTTGTCGACGTGGGGACCGGGTCCGGCATCCTGGCGATCGCCGCAGCGCGGCTGGGCGCGAGTTCGGTGGTGGCGATCGACAGCGACCCGGAGGCGGTGCTGGTGGCGCAGCAGAACGTCGAACTGAACTCCGTGGAGTGTTGCGTGCGCACCGTCGAAGGGTCGCTGGGCGGCGATTTGCTGGAGCCGCATTCCGCCGACATCGTCGTGCTGAACATCTCGTCGACGGCGCTGCGTGAGCTGGCCGGTGACGTGGTGAAGGTGCTGAAGCCGGGCGGTCACTTCATCGGCAGCGGCTTCATCGAGGAGACGCGAGCGGACGTGCAGCAGCAGCTGCTGCGCTCCAGTCTGCGCAGGCTCGGCGTGGAGTCAGATGGCGAGTGGCTGGCGGTCGTCGCCTCGGCGCCGGCGGGGTAGCGACGCGTGCAGAGGCTGATTCGATCTGCCGGGTGTCCTTCGACGGGCCCAGGACGAGCGACCGGGGATGCGGGCAGCTGCGGGATCGCTACGGCGTGAAGTCCTTGAGGGTCCACGTGAGCGGATTGACGTTGACGCCCCAGACGGTCAGTTCCCAGTGCAGGTGCGGGCCCGTCGCGAGGCCGGTCGCGCCGACCTGCCCGATCAGCTGACCGCCTTCGACGACGTCGCCTCCGACGACGGCGGCCGCACTGAGGTGGTGGTAGCCGCTCTTCACGCCCGCGCCGTGGTCGAGGATCACCGAGATGCCGCGGATCGGCATCTCCCCCACCCAGGCGACGCGAGCCGGGCCGGTGGCGACGACGGAGGCGCCCTCGGCTGCGGCGATGTCGGCGCCGGTGTGAAACCCGCCAACGGGTCCGCCGTTGTAGGAGCGACCCTGGCCGAACTGGCTGGACATCGGACCGGCGGTGGGGATGCGGAAGAAGGTCGACCAGCGCCGGCCGCGGTCGAATTCGGAGAAGAGGCGCGCCCTCAGCGCCCGCTCCGCTTCGGCCGCCTCGGGGGTGAGCACCGACGCGACTTCCTCCGTGAGGGTGATGTGATCGACGGGGCGGTCGACGCTGATGATCTCGTACCCCTCAGTCAGCGATTCGCGTATCTCGCCGCTGCTGGAGCGGGCGGTGACGGTCAGCTCAGCCGCTCCGAGCGCGGCGTCGAGCGGGATGCCAACCACGCCCCAGAACACCTCACCCTCGGGCAGCAGGGTGAAGCGGTCGTCGCGGAGTTCGAGCGTGACGCTGAACGCGCCCGGCGCGTGCACCCAGACGAGGATGGTCTCGCCCTGCCCGACGGCCGCCGGGCGCAGATCGAGCAGGAGCGGTACGGGCGTCGGGGCCAGCGTGGCGGGCGTGCCCGAAGCGCTCGGGGTTCCCGATGGGCCAGTGGCCGCAGCCACGGTCGTGGCAGAGGCGCCGACGGTAGCCGTTGGGCTGGTTGGCCGCACCGCGATATCGTCGCTCGTGGGCGCGTCATCGGAACGGACGATCACAGCCGCGGCAGCCAGCAGGAGGAGGGCGACCACGACTGCGGCCAGCCGGGCTTCGGTGCGGGCGTACCAGGGCGCGGTGGCCCGGGGACGGCGGATGCCCCGTCGCACGTGTGCTCCCCCCGGTCCCGCCGCTCTCATCGTAGCGGGATCGGGCGGAACGGGCCCCGGCAGCCCGCTCGACCGCCAGCTCGACCGCCAGCCCGGAAGTGGGCCGTGAAGGCATGACGGGTGCGGGCGCGGGGCGTGGTGCGATTGCTATACTGCTGTCCTGCCATCGCGAACGCGGCGGAATTCGTGATGTGCGGCTCCCACTTCCCGAGCCGTTGAGCCGGGGCGACAGCGTCTACTGCCGCCGCAGCACCGCCCGTGGAGATTGCCTTGGAAGCCCCGAAGCTCGTTTCAGAGCGGATCCTCGACAACGTTGAGCGCGTGATCATTGGAAAGACGCAGGAGACCCGCTTCGCGCTGATCACGATGCTCTGCCAGGGCCACCTGCTGATCGAGGACGTGCCCGGCGTGGGCAAGACGATGCTGGCCCGGGCGCTGGCGGATTCGACGGGGTGCAGCTTCCAGCGCATCCAGTTCACGCCCGACCTGCTGCCGACGGACGTCACGGGCGTCACCGTCTACAACCAGCAGGACGGCAGTTTTCAGTTTCGGCCCGGCCCGATCATGGCCCAGATGGTGCTCACCGACGAGGTGAACCGGGCGACCCCGAAGACGCAGTCCGCGCTGCTGGAAGCGATGGAGGAGCGCCAGGTCACCGTGGATGGCACCAGCTACCCCGTGCCCAGGCCGTTCATGGTGATGGCGACGCAGAACCCGATCGAGTACGAGGGCACGTTCCCGCTGCCGGAGGCGCAGCTCGACCGCTTCCTGATGCGCATCCACCTCGGCTACCCCAGCGCGACGGACGAAGTGCTGATCATGGACGCCCAGCAGGAGCGCCACCCGATCGACGATCTGCAGCAAGTGACGACTGCGGAGGAGGTCGCGGAGCTTCAGCAAGCGGTGACCACGATCTACATCGACCCCCTGATCAAGCAGTACATCGTCTCGCTGGTGGGGGCGACGCGGGAGCACGAGAGTGCCTACCTGGGCGGCTCGCCGCGGGCGTCGCTGGCGCTGATGCGGAGCACCCAGGCGTACGCGATGCTTGAAGGTCGCGACTTCGTGCAACCGGACGATGTGAAGCTGCTGGCCTACCCGACGATGGGACACCGCGTAATCGTCAGCCCGGCCGCGCGGGTGCGGAACATCGACAGCGCCGAGATCGTGGACGAATGCATCGAGCGCGTACCCGTGCCGGGCGTGCGCGCCCGCGGCGGCGCCTGATCGCGGCGACGGGAGCGGGCGAATGGCCGGCACCGGGTCCAGGGAGACGTTCGAACGTACCGGCGGCTGGACCGCGTTCTTCGGGGGGGTCCGCAGCCACCCGGCGGTGGTGGTGGCGATCGCCCTGGTGGCGATCTGCGTGCTGGTCGGCCTCGCTACCGGCTTCTGGCTGCTCTTCCGGCTAGCCTACGTCGTCGGCCTGGCGGTGCCGCTGATCTACCTCTGGTCGCGTGCCATGGTGCGCGGGCTGGAGGTGGAGGTCTTCCGGCGAACGCACCGCGTGAGCCAGGGGCAGCCGCTCGAAGGGCGCGTCGTGATCCGTTCGACATCATTCTGGCCGAAGGTGTGGCTGGAGGTCGAGGACCAGGCGTCGGTACCGGGCCACCGCTCGAAGCGGATCGTCACACTGGGGCCGAACGGAGTGGACGCCTGGAGCTATCGTACGCCGACGCGACGGCGCGGACTCTACGAGCTTGGCCCGGTCACGGTCACGGCACGCGACCCGTTCGGGTTCTTCCGCATCTCCCGCTCGTTCGGCCAGCTGGACACCGTGCTGGTGTACCCGAGCGCGCCGGAACTGCCCAACTTCTACATCCCGCCCGCGAACCTGCCGGGCGAGGGCCGCTTCCGGCGGCGCACGCACAACGTCACGCCGAACGTGGCCGGCATCCGCGGCTACGAGCCCGGAGACTCATTCAACCGCATCCACTGGCGTTCGACGGCGCGCACCGGCGAACTGATGGTGAAGCTCTTCGAGCTCGACCCGGCGTCCGACATCTGGCTGGTCGTTGACCTGGAGCAGGGTGTCCATCACGCCCTCAAGGACGACGACAACACCGAGGAGGCGGCGGTGTCGATCGCGGCATCGATCGGGCGCTACTTCATCAACGCCAACCGCTCGATCGGGCTGATCGAGTTCGGGGACGACCTGCGGGTCGACGAGCCCGACCGCGGCTCGAACCAGTTCACCCGCGTGCTCGAATCGCTCGCCCTGGCGCGCGCATCGGGTGACATCACGGTTTCGCAGCTGCTGACGGAGGAGTCACGGCGCTTCGGGCGACACACGACGGTGGTCGTGATCACGCCGTCGACGAATGAAGAGTGGCCGCTGACGATGATGGCGCTACAGGGGCGCGGCGTGAAGGTGGCGGCCGTGCTGCTCGAGGCGGAGACGTGGGGCGCGGAGACGAGTTCGCTCGGTGTCTACGGCTCGCTGGCCGCGGGCGGCATCTACACGTACACCGTGAAGCGATCCGACGACCTCGCCCGCGTGCTGGGGGCCGGTTCCGAGGTCCCGGACAGGCGGAGCGACCAGTCCGGGAGCCGCGGTTCCAGCGGCGGCAGATCCGGGGAGACGAGCGGATGACGCTGGCGCCGACCTGGGAAGAACTGACGTCCGTCGCCGAGCCGGAGATCGACGGCTGGCGACGGTACATGCCGGGCTTCCTGCTTTCCGACGAGAGCTGGCTCACGCTCCTGCTGCTGACCGTCGCGTTCGGTGCCGTCGTGGCATCGATCGAGTCCGCGAACTGGGTATCGGAGATGCCCTCGCTGGTGGCGGCCGGTGCGATCGGCCTGGCGACCGGCTGGCTGCTCGCGAACATGCGGGCACGGGCACTCACGCTCCATCTCGTCGGCCTCGCCACGGGGTTCGTGATTTCGGTCGCGCTGACGATGCACACCATGCGCCTGGAGGACCCGCTGCTGAGCAGCGGGCTGGGGGCGCGCTGGAGCGAGACGTGGGCGCGCTTCGGCGAGTGGCTGCGAGCTTCGGTCGAGGGCGGGATTTCCAGCGACCCGCTGCCATTTGTGCTGTTGCTGGTCTTTGGCCTGTGGGCCATGGGCTACGCGGCAAGCTGGGCGATCTTCAGGTGGCAGAACGCGTGGGTTGCGCTGATCCCCGGCGGCTTCGCGATGCTGACGAACATCTCGTACCTGCCCGGCCAGCCGGCGCAGGAATTCATCGTCTACCTCTTTGCCGCGATTCTGCTGGTGGCGCGCCTGCACTACGTGCGCCAGATGTCTCAGTGGCGTGCGGAGCGGACCTGGCGCACGCCGTACCTCTCGTTTGAGGTGCTGACCTTCTCGACCTGGGTGGGGCTGCTGCTGATCATGGTCGCCTGGCTGGTGCCGACAGCGAACAACTGGGGCCCGCTGGCCGACGCCTGGGCGACGGCCGTGAGCCCCGTGAGCGACCGCGCCGACCGGCTGGGGCGGCTCTTCATCGGCGTCGGCTCGAAGCGCGACCAGTACATCCACAGCTTCGGCGCGACGCTGCCGTTGCAGGGCAAGGTGACGCTGGACGAAGAGACGTTGCTGATGACCGTCTTGGCCCCGGAGTTGCCGAACGAACGCCCGCTTTACCTGCGCGGCACGGTGTACGACGAGTATTCGGCGCAGGGCTGGAAGGTGACGGACGCGGCCACCCTGCCGCTGCTGGGGACGAGCGTGGAGGCGGCCCGCTTCGGCACGGCGCTGACGCGTGCGCAACTGCGGCAGCCGATCGAGGTCGAGGTGACGCTGGAGGAGACGGTTGCGCGCAAGCGGTTGTTCTCAGCCGGCGATCCGATCACGACGGATGTCGACGCAAAGCTGCTCACCGACGCTTTCGGGACGAGCGCGATCGGGCTGGTGCCGGAGTCGAAGGTGGAGGCGGGCGAGACGTACGTGACGGTGGGCTCGGTCTCCGGCGCGGCGCTGGAGCGGCTGCTGGTCTCTGACCGAAACTACCCGCCGAGCGTGACCGAGCGCTACCTTCAGCTACCCGACGACCTGCCGCCGGAGGTCGCGGCGCTGGCGGCGGAGGTGGCTGGCCGGCTGGAGCAGCCCTACGCCGTGGCGAGAAAGATCGAAGCCTTCCTGCGCACCGAGTACCCGTTCGACCTCTCGCTGGCGACCCGGCCGCCGCGACGGGACGGTGTGGCGCACTTCCTGTTCGACGCGCGCAGCGGCTACTTCGACCACCACGCTTCGGCGATGGCGGTGATGTTGCGGACGCTGGGCATCCCCGCCCGCGTCGCCGTCGGCTTTGCGCTCGATCAATCGGACCTCGACTCGGAGACGAAGTCGTACGAAGTAACGGAGGCGAACGCGTGGACGTGGCCGGAGGTGTACTTCGCCGGCCTCGGCTGGATCGAGTTCAACCCGACGCCGGCGGAGCGACTGATCTCGCGGCCCGGCGATGACAGTGAGCTGGTGACGATCGCCGAGGGTGTGCAGGGCGTGGACGACGAGCTTGAGGACGTACTGCTGGCCGAGCTGCTGGAGGCCCTCGCGGAAGGGACCGGCTCCAGCTCGAGCACAACGACGACGGGGTCAACCGGGATCATCGGCGAAGCCATTGCGAGGGTGCTGACATGGGCGTCGACGGTGGCGGTGCTGCTCTTCGGGACATTCGCTGCGGTGCGCGGGACGTGGGCGTGGTGGTTCCGCGGACTGGGCCGTGACGGCTCGCGCTGGGCCAAGTTGCAGCTGCTCACGAGGTGGGGCGGTACCCCGATGCGCCCCAACCGCACGCCGCTGGAGAGTGCCAGTGAGCTGGAAGCGATGATCGGGGGTCGGGTCGACGTCACCCCGCTGGCGCGAGCCTACGCGCACGAGCGTTACGGCGAGCACGCGCAGGAGCTGGACGACGACGAGGCCGACGAGTTGCGCGGCATCTACACGACCGTTCGCAACCGCCTGCTCGGCCGCGTCGTGCGGCGCTGGATCGCCCTCGGTCGGGTGCCGTCAGCGGGCGGGGAGGCGGCCGCTCGGGAGGCCTGATCCGGTGCGCGCCGTCAGGGTGTTCACCTCGCGCACCAGGTCGAGGATGTCGAGCGCCTCTTCGACGGAGACCTCGGTCCCGAACCCGACCAGAGCCTCCGCCAGGGCCTGCTGCGCGGCGGTGAGACTTGCTTCGTCGCTCGGCGCGCTTTCGCCGGGGGTGGGGTTGTCGGAAGGCGTGCCCCGGCCCCCGCCTCCACCATCGCTGGCCGCGTCGCCGGGGGCGGTTGTGTCCGTGGGCGGCGCGGGCAGCGCGCCGGGCTGACCCTGGCCATCGCTCCCCTCGTCCTCGTCGCCTTCGCGGTCGCCCGCCTCCGTTTGCCCGGAATCGCTCTGCTGGGACGCCTGCGGCGGCGTCGCCGGTGCAGGCGGCGCGAGCGCGATGAGGATCAGTTCGAGGTTGTGGCGGGCGTCATCGTCGTCCGGGCTGCTGCGCAGCACGCTGGTGAAGGCGTCGCGGGCCTCCTCCAGCGCGCCCCGACGGTAGGCGTGGCTGCCCAGCGCGTAGATGGCTCGCTGCTGCAGGTCGCGGTCTTCGGCCCCGAAGGCGGCGGCGGCCGAGGCGGCGGTCGCCTCCTCGAAGCGGCGCAGGCGGTGCAGAGCGTTGCCGGTGTCGTAGGCGACGGTGGGGTCGTCAGGCAGCAGCACGGCGGCCTGCCGATATTCAGTGAGCGCGCGGTCGTACCGGCCCTGCTCGTACGTCTCATTGCCGTCGCGGACATGCTTGAAAGCGCTGGAGCCGCCGCAGGCGACGATCACGGCGGCGATCAGTGCGGTCACACCCAGCGTGATGCGGGTCGCGCGTCGCGGGCGGACGCGGGCGCCCTCGGTCACCAGCGTCTGTAGGACCAGCAGCAGCAACGCGCCGCCGAGGAACCACTGGAAGCGCTCGATCGGCGCCGCCTGCGTGGATTCCGCGAACTGCGATTGGCGGAGACGAGCGAACTCGACCGCCAGCCCGGCCACGGTGCCGGTGTCCCGGAAGGTGCCTCCGGTCTCCGTGGCGATGCGTTCGAGCGTGGCGCGGTCGACGGCGGTGTGCTCCGTGCCGCCGAGGCGGTCGGCGGGGATGTCGACGCCCTGCACACTGCCGGCGGCCACCGTGTAGATGCGAACATCGTCGTTCCGCACGAGGTTCAGGGCGCCGTCGAGCCGGGTCGCGGACTGCCCTTCGCCGTCGGAGACGAGCACGATCACCTGCGTCTCGGCGGAGTCGTCGATGTTGAGCAGGCGGATCGACTCCCGCAGCGCCTCGCTGAGGTCGGAGCCGGGTCGCACCAGCAGGCGCTCGCTCTGGGCCTGGTCGACGAGCTGGCGGACGGCGTCGAGGTCGAGTGTGAGCGGCGAGCGGAGGAATGCGCCGCCGGCAAAGGTGACGAGACCGACCCGGTCGCCTCGGAGATGGTCGAGCAGCAGCCCGAGCCCGCGGGCGGCGGCGGCGGCCCGCGTCGGGTCGACATCGGGCGCGGTCATCGAGCGGGAGACGTCGAGCGCGATCGCGACATCGATACCGCGGCGGGTGACGGGCTGATCGGAAGTCCCCCACTGCGGCCGTGCGATGGCGACGGCGGTGAGGATGAGCGCGCCGAGCAGGAGCGCGGCGCGGATGCGCCGTCGCGTCTCGCTGCGCCGCCGTCGCAGCGACTCGTCGCCGCCCAGCGCGAGCCCGGCGCGACGGTCGCGGCGCTGGCGGTGGAAGAGCGCGGCTGCGACGGGGATCAGCGTGAGCAGCGCAGTGAGGGCGAACGGGGAGGCGAAGTCGATCATGGGTACCTGCGCAGCGCGGTCGCTCGCAGCACGGCCTCGACGACCAGCAGGCTGAGCGCGGCGAGTACGAGCCAGGGTGCGAACTCGGCGAACGACGTGAACTCGCGCTCCCCCACCCGGCTCCGTTCCTGGTCGCTGATCGCCTCGTAGGCGGCGGCGAGTTCCTGCTGGGTGGAGGTGTTGTAGTACTCGGCGTCGGTGATCGTGGCGATGTTCTTGAGCGTGGCCTCATCCACTCCCCCGGTGGCGTTGAAGCGCGGGTCGGCGCCGCCGGTGAAGCCGATGGTGTAGATACGTATGTTGAGCGTGCTGGCGATCTGCGCGGCGTCGACCGGGAAGACTTCGCCCGCGTTGTTCTGCCCGTCGGTCAGCAGCACGACGACGCGGCTGCGGGCGGGCGAGTCGCGCAGCAGGTTCAGTGCCTCCGACATGCCGAGTCCGATGGCGGTGCCGTCCGGCAGCAGCCCGCTGCGGACATTGCGCACGGCGCGGGTCAGCGCCTTGTGGTCGAGCGTGAGCGGCGAGAGCGCGAGCGCCCGGGACTGGAAGACGACGAGGCCGACGCGGTCGCCTTCCAGTGTGGCGACGAAGTCCTCGACGACGGCGCGGGCCGCGGCCAGGCGGGTGGTGCCGCTCTGTGCCTCCGCCTCCATCGAGCTCGAGGCGTCGAGCGCGACAACGACATCGATGCCCTCCTCCGGCAGTACCGTGATCGCCAGCCCCTCCCGGGGACGCGCGAGCGCTACGACGATGGCGACGATGGCGAGCGTCCGCAGCAGGCCCGGCGCCCACTGCAACCGGGTGCGCCAGCTGGAGCCAGCGGCGGCACGGGCGACTCCGAGTTCCGCCAGCGCCATCGCCGGGCGCCCGCGGGTGCGCAGCAGTCCCCAGGCGGCGGGCAGGGCCGCAAGTGGGAGCAGGTAGAGCAGGACCGGCGCAGCGAAGTTCATGCCGGCGTCACCGGGGCAGGAGCGACCGATGGGCGGGGGCGCGAGAGTTCGACGATTTCGAAGGCGACGGTGAGGTCGTGGTCGGCCGATGCCGGGTCGGGGCGGCGGCGCGCGTAGACGGCCGCGTCGCAGCGCTCGAGTAGCCCGCCGACGAGGCGCGCCTGCCAGCGCTCGACGCCGCGGTCTTCCATGCGCGCCTCGAGCTCGACCGTCGTCATCGCCATCGCGCGGAAGGCGAAGCGCTCCTCGATGTAGCCGCGGACGGCGGCGGAGATGGTGCCGTAGTAGCCCGCGAAGTCGCCCTGCTGGAGCAGTTCGGCGTCGTGCAGACGGTCCAGACGCCGTCGGACGCGCTCCTCCGGGCCATCGCGCCGTTCCTCCCCGGGCGTCGCCGGCCGGCCCTCGCGTCGGTGGAGCCAGATCCAGGCGACGATGCCGAGCAGGGCGAGCGCGAGCACGCCGCCGCCTGCGGGGCGCTGCCAGCCCGGCGGCGCACCTTCGACGCTGGCCTGGGGCTTGAGCGGACGCAGCTGCTCGTCGCCGGCCACGATCGTGGACGCGATCACCAGCGGCGGCGACGGCGGCGTGATGCTGCCGGATCTTCCGTCTTCGGCGAGCCACGAGACGCGGAACGCGCCGGGCTTCAGTTCGCCCAGTTCGAACCCCGCCATGACGTACCGGAAGACCGTGAGCAGCCCCTCTTCCGAAGGCTCCGTGATCGGCGGGACGGATTCGATCAGGTCGAGCGCCGCCGACGGGCGTGGCTCGGACGCCGAGATCAGCAGGCTGCTGTCGTGGTTGACAGCGACGATGAGCGTCGTGCGCTGGCCGAGCTTCGCCACCGGTGGATCGAAACTGACCTGCACCTCGAGCGACGGCGCGGGCGCCTGCTGCGCGGAGACGGGCGAGGCAACCGCGGCTGCGAGCAGCGCCGCCAGGACGGCGATCAGCGTTGCCGTTGCCCGGATGAGAGGCCGGGTCATTTCCGCACCGTCATCGCCGCACCGTCACCGCAGGGCCGCCCGGCGTCGGAAGTAGTGAAGCAGCGGGGCGACGTAGTCCTCGTCCAGCCGCAGTTCGACCTCGTCCACGCCCGCCGAGGCGAGGGTGGCGCAGCGCTGCTCGGCCCGTTCGAGCGCGGCGGCCCGGTAGCGACGGCGCACGCCGCGGTCGGAGCTGTCCAGCAGCACACGGCCGCCCAGCTCGGCGTCCTCGACCTCGACCAGGCCGACGTCCGGCAGATCGAGGTCCAGCGGGTCAACCAGCGTGAGGGCCACCACCTCGTGGCGGCGGCCCAGCGTGCGCAGCGTCTGCTCGTACCCGGCATCGAAGAAGTCCGAGAGGATGAAGACGATCGAACGCCGTCTGAGCACGCGGCTGAGGTAGTCCAATGAGGCGGCCAGGTCGGTGGCGGGGTGAGGGTCATCGTGGAAGAGCACCTCACGCACCAGCCGCAGGACGTGACGAGGGCCGCGGGCCGGCGGGACGAATCGCTCGATGCGGTCGGTGAAGGTGAGCAGGCCGGTGAGGTCGTTGTTGAAGGCGGCGGCGAAGGAGAGCAGCGCGCAAACCTCGGCCGCAACGCCGAGCCGGCCGGAGCGCGGACCGGCCGCCAACTGAGAGGCCGAGAGGTCGACGGCGGATATCACGTTGATCTCGCGTTCTTCGACGTAGTGCTTGACCCAGGGCGTGCCCATGCGGGCAGTGACGTTCCAGTCGATCAGGCGGACGTCGTCCCCGGGGACGTACTCGCGCGCCTCGGCGAACTCGATGCCGGAGCCACGGAAGACGCTGCGGTAATCGCCCGCCAGCAGCGTGGAGGCGAGGCGACGAGCGCGAATCTCGATGCGCCTGATCTGCGCGAGCAAGTCCGGTGGCAACGTCGAGCCGTCGGCGTCGAACGTGTCGCCACCACCGCCGTCGCGGCCGGCCGCGACGGTCCTGCTGGCCGTGAGCGCGAGTTCGCCTGGCTCGCGCGCCGCGGGCGGTGGCGAGAGGGTCATGGGCGCTACCGCGCCGGTGGTCGAGCGGACGCGATCATGGAATCCCGACGCCATCGAGCAGCTGCTGCACGATCGTCTCGGCTGTGACCGCCTGCGCCTCCGCTTCGTAGGTCGTGATGATGCGGTGGCGGAGCACGTCGGGGGCAATCGCCTTGACGTCGTCCGGGACGACGTAGTCGCGCTCGTTGATGAAGGCGAATGCCTGCGAGGCGCGCGCGAGGAAGACGGTGGCACGGGGCGAAGCGCCGAACTCGATCAGTGGCGCCAGCGCCTCCATCTGGTAGCGGGCGGGGTCGCGCGTGGCCTCGACGAGGCGGACGACGTACTCGCGCAGTCGCTCGTTGACCTCGACGGTGACGGCGGCGGCGCGGAGGTCGGCGATTCCCTCCGGGCCCGTCACCGCCTCGACGCCGTCCTCGGAGCCCTCGAGCCCGCGGCGGAGGATGTCGCGCTCCTCTTCACGTTCCGGGTACTCGACCAGCACCTTCAGCATGAAGCGGTCGAGCTGGGCTTCGGGCAACGGGTAGGTGCCCTCGTGCTCGATCGGGTTCTGGGTGGCGAGTACGAGGAAGGGCGAGGGCAGCGGCAGAGATTCGCCGCCGACGGAGACCTGGCGTTCCTGCATCGCTTCCAGCAGCGCGGACTGCACCTTCGCCGGTGCGCGGTTGATCTCATCGGCGAGGACGACGTTGGCGAAGATGGGCCCTCGCCGCACGTGGAAGTCGGCCTCGCGCGGGTCGAAGACCATCGTGCCGGTGATGTCGGCGGGGAGCAGGTCCGGCGTGAACTGAATACGGGCGAAGGAGCAATGCAGCGCCCGCGCGAAGGTAGAGACCGTGAGTGTCTTGGCGAGTCCGGGGACGCCCTCGATCAGGGCGTGGTTGTTCGTGAGCAGCGCGATCAAGAGCCGGTCGACGAGGGCGTCCTGACCGACGATCACGCGGCCGATCTGGCCGCGGATCTCGCGCAGCAGCTCGAATTGCCGCTGCGTCTCCAGATTGGACGCTGCACGCTCCTGAGCCATGCGATCAGTCTACCGCCCGGGCCTCCGAGGAGTGTGATCCGGAGTGCTAGCGTGCGGGGCGTTCAAAGGCGGCGCGGACGGCGTTGCCACGGCGGCCGTCGCCAGCACGGTGACGCGCTCGCCGGCGTCGAGGCGAGTGTGGCCGCGAGGGATAACGGTCACGGCGGCTTGCAGGTGACGCCGAGACACCACCGACGGGCTCAGCGCGAGCGGTCGGGGAGACTAGCCGCCGCTCACGGCAGCCAGGCCGTCGGGGCCGGCGGTGAGAGCGGTGATATCGGCGGGCAGCTCGCCGACCTCGGTGGCGGTACCGAGGACGCCGAGCAGCGCCGAAATCTCGTTCACCATCTGGCCGCCGGCGGTGGCGATGTCGAGCGAGAGCCGTTCGACGCGTCCACCGCGGGTCTGCACCAGCAACTCGACGGGCACCTCGCCCGGGTAGGCGTGGAGGCGTTGGACGATGCGCTTGAGGCGGCGCACGTCGGAAGAGGCGTCCGTCGTCTCTTCCATCGTGATCTGGAGGCGGTGCAGCCCACCGTAGCTGGCGGGGGACTCGGCGACGCTGGCGGCCAGGTTCGCGGGGCCCGGTGGGGGTGAGGCGTCGACCGCCCGCAGCTGCGCTCGCTCGTTCGGCCGCTCGGGCTGCTGCCGGGCGGAACCGTTGCCACCCGCGGGCGGCCCGGGATTGGAGCCGCCCGGCCGCTCGCCCTGTGGCCGCGGCGGGCGCTTCGCACGAGACTTGCGGGGCTCGAAGCGGGCGGGGTCGTAGTCGATCGGCGCGCGCGACTCGCCGTCGTAGGCGGCGAGGCTCTGAACGGCGATGGTGAGGCGGTCGCCGCGCTCCCGCACGTCGACGAGTGCGAGCAGCGTCGCGCCCTGCATGAGCAGCGAGCCATGCTGCTCATGGGTGTCGGGCCAGACGGTGAGCTCGCAGCTGCCGCTGAGGTCTTCGATCGTGACCGCGGCGAAGGGTTTGCCCTGCTTCGTCGTGAGCGAGCGCACGGTGATGACGGTGCCGGCGACGACCTCCTGGCTGCCCGCCAGTTTGGCCGTGAGCTCCGCCGCCTGGGCGGTGACGTACTGCTCGAGCGAGTCGTGCGCGTCCTTGAACGGGTGCTCGCTGATGTAGGTGCCCAGCAGCTCGCGCTCCCAGGCGAGGATCTCCTCCTTGGGGCCGTCGAGCCGCTTCAGTTCGAGCGCCGGCAGCGGCGTGTCCTGCTCACTGCCGAACATATCGAACATCGAGGTCTGCCCGGTCTCGCGCAGGCGCTGTTCCTGCTGTGCGAGCGAGAGGATGCGCTCGACGCCGCCGGCGATGGTGGAACGCCCGGCATCGGGGTCGAGCGAGTCGAGTGCGCCGGCCTTCGCCAGCGACTCCAGGGCGCGGCGATTGAGGTCGTGCGGATTGATGCGGCGGGCGAAGTCTTCGAGCGAGAGGAACGGGCCGTTCTCTTCCCGTTCGGCGGTCAGCCCGTCGATCGCGCCGGCGCCGACGTTCTTGATCTGCGCGAGGCCGAAGCGGGTGGCCCCGCCTTCGGAACCGGGTTCCGGTTCGGGGTCGCGGGCGTCATCCCACTCGGACCCTGTGGGGCCAGCCTGTTCAATCGTGAAGCGGGCGGCGGAGGCGTTGACGTCGGGGGGCAGCACCGCGATGCGGAGGCGGGCGCATTCGGTGGCGGCGGAGGCGATGCGGTCCTGGTTGCCGCCGGACGCGACGAGCACGGCGGTCATGAACTCCACCGGGTAGTGGGCTTTCAGGTAGGCGGTCTGGTAGGCGAGCACTCCGTAAGAGAAGGCGTGAGCCTTGTTGAAGCCGTAGCCGGCGAAGGGCTCGATCAGGACGAAGAGCTGCTCTGCCAGCCGCCGGTCGTAGCCTTGCCCGACGGCGCCGGAGACGAAGCTGTCGCGCTCGGCGAGCATGACGTCCGCGATCTTCTTGCCCATCGCCTTGCGCATGACGTCGGCTTGGCCGAGCGAGTAGCCGGCGAAGCGCTTGGCGATCTGCAGTACCTGGTCCTGGTAGACGAGCACGCCGTAGGTCTCGTCGAGGATCTCGGCGAGGTCGGGGTGCGGGTAGGCGGGCGCGGTGCGGCCGTGCTTTGCGTCGATGTACGTGCTGATGTGCTCCATCGGGCCGGGCCGGTAGAGCGCGACCATAGCCGCGATCTCGCGGATATCGGCGGGCTGTAATTCGGCGACGTACCGGCGCATGCCGGTGGACTCCATCTGGAAGATGCCGAAGGTGTCGGCGGCGGCGAAGAGCGCCGCGGCCGCCTCGTCCCCGTCGGGCAACCGCGCGAGGTCGATCTCCATGCCCCGCTGCTCGCGGATCAGGTCGACGGTGTGGCCGAGGATCGTGAGGTTGGTGAGGCCGAGGAAGTCGAGCTTGAGCAGGCCGATCTTCTCGACCTCGGTCATCGCGTACTGGGTGGTGGGGAGCGACTCGGCGCTCTCTTCGGCCTCATCGTCGCCGCCGCGCGCCTTGATCGGGCGCTGCAGGGGCAGCACATCGGTCAGCGACTCGCGGGTGATGACGACGCCGGCGGCGTGGGTGCTGGCGTGACGGGAGACGCCTTCCAAGCCGCGCGCGGTGTCGACCAGGTTGCGTACCGGCTCTTCGCGCTCGTAGGCGTCGCTCAACTCGGAGGCTTGCTCCAGCGCACCGTCGATGGTGATGCCGAGCGAGTCCGGGATCAGCCGCGCCACCCGGTCGGCGTCGCCGTACGAGAGGCCCAGGGCGCGGCCGCTGTCGCGGATGGCCGCCTTTGCGCCGAGCGTGCCAAAGGTGATGATCTGCGCGACGTGGTCGCGCCCGAATCGCTCGGCGGCGTAGCGGATCACCTCGTCGCGGCGGTCGTCGGCGAAGTCGAAGTCGACGTCCGGCATGGAGATGCGTTCCGGGTTGAGGAAGCGCTCGAAGACGAGGTTGTACTGCGTCGGCTCGATGTCGATCACGCCGAGGCAGTAGAGCACCATCGAGGCGGCGGCGGAACCGCGCACGCCCATCGGGATGCGCTGCTCGCGGGCGAAGAGGGCGACGTCGCGCACGATCAGCATGTACTCGACGAAGCCGGTCTCCTCGATCACCGAGAGTTCGTACTCGAGCCGCTCTCGCTGGTCGGCGGCGAGTTCTCCGTAGTGGCGGCGGACGCCTTCGTCGCAGAGCTGGCGCAGGTAGCGCGCCGGGGTGGTGCCGGCGGGCACGCCGGGGTCCGGCAGCATCGCCTGGCCGAATTCAAGCTTGATGTCGACCTGTTCGGCGATCAGGGCGGTATTGTCGGCCGCCTCGGGCAGCTCAGGCAGCAGTGCCCGCATCTCCTCCTCCGACTTGAGGTAGAAGGAGTCGCCATCGAGGCTGAAGCGGTTGGGGTCCTGGATGGTGGAGTTGGTGCCGATGCAGAGCAGGACGTCGTGCGCGTGCTGCTGCTCGGCGAAGGTGTAGTGCGAGTCGTTCGTGAGCACGAGCGGCAGTTCGAGCGAGCGCGCGAGGTCCACGAGGCCGGGCGTGAGGCGGCTGAACTGCTCCTGCCCATGCTCCTGCAGTTCGACGTAGTAACGCCCAGCGAAGACGTCGCGGTACCACGCCGCGGCCTGCAGGGCATCCTCGTCACGGCCGTCACCGAGCGCGCCCATCACCTCGCCGGAGGGGCAGCCGGAGAGCACGATCAGGCCCTCGTTGTGCTGCTCCAGCAACTCGCGGTCGACGCGCGGACGGTAGTAGAAGCCCTCGAGGTGCGCCGCGCTCGATAGCTTGATCAGGTTGCGGTAGCCGGTCTCGTTCTGGGCGAGCAGGGTGAGATGGAAGGGCGAGCGGTTGTTGGGGTCGCGGTTCGTGCGGCTGCCGGGGGCGACATAGGTCTCGAGCCCGATGATCGGTTTGATGTCGTGCGCGCGCGCCGTCTCGTAGAGTTCGATCGCGCCGTACATGGCGCCGTGGTCGGTGACGGCAACGGCATCCTGACCGAGCGCCCTGGCGTGACGCACGAGGTCCGGGATCTTGCTGAGTCCGTCGAGCAGGGAATATTCCGAATGGGTGTGGAGGTGGGTGAACATCGGAGCAACTGCTTAGATGGATACGCGAACGGGCGTGCGGGCCGCAGTTTAGCACACCGCGAGGGGGCCCGTGGCAGTCTCCCCGTCGAACCTGCGATGTCCTCCTCGACGGTGCCTGAGGATCAGTCCTCGCGGTCGAGCTGGAAGGCGTCGTGCAGGGCGGTGACGGCCTCGGCGACCTGGTCCGCCCGCACGATGCAGGTGATGCGAATCTCCGAGGTGGAGATCAGCTCGATGTTGATGTCGTGATCGAAGAGCGCCCGGAACATGCGGGCGGCGAACCCGGGAGTGGTCGCCATGCCGGTGCCGACGATCGAGACGGAACCCAGGTCGGGGTCTGAGACGACCTCGCTGGCGCCGATCTCGGACAGGATGCCCTCCACGACGCCGACGGCGCGTCCGACCTCCTCGCGCTCGACGGTGAACGTGAGGTCCGTCAGGTCCTCGACGCTGGCGTTCTGGACGATGGTGTCGACGGAGACGCCGGCGGTCGCCAGCGGCTCGAAGAGGTCGGCGGCGATGCCGGGGCGGTCGGGGACGCCCCGCACCGTGACCTTTGCGACGTGCGCCTGGTGCGCGATTCCGCGGACCTTCTCTGCCTGTTCCATGATCGCCTCCGCGTGGATCAAGGTACCGGGTGCGTCCTCGAAGCTGCTCGTCACCAGCACATCGACATCGTTCAGCGCCGCCACTTCCACGGCGCGGGCGTGCATTACGCGAGCGCCGGTAGTGGCCAGCTCCAGCATCTCGTCGTATCCGATGTCGGCCAGCGGCCGAGCGGACGGGCAGATGCGCGGGTCGGCGCTGTAGATGCCGGCCACGTCCGTGTAGATCTCGCAGGCGTCGGCCTTCAGCCCCGCCGCAAGCGAGATCGCGGTGAGGTCGCTGGCGCCGCGGCCGAGCGTGGTGATGTCGAAGTCCTCGGAGACGCCCTGGAAGCCGGCGACGATCACGACGCGGCCGGCGTCCAGCTCGCGCACGATCCTGGCGGTATCGATGCCGGAGATGCGGGCGCTGCCGTAGACCGTGTCGGTGCGGATGCCGGCCTGGACGCCGCTCAGGCTGACGGCGGGATGGCCGAGGTCGTCGAGCGCCATCGAGAGCAGTGCCGAGGAGCGGGTCTCGCCGGTCGAGAGCAGCACGTCCATCTCGCGCGGGTGCGGGTTGCCGGAGACCTCGCGGGCGAGCGCGATCAGCTCGTTGGTGCTGCTGCCCATGGCGGAGACGGCCGCGACGACACGGTCGCCGGCCTCGACGCGCTCGGCGATGCGTCGGGCGACGCTGCGGACGCGTTCGGCGTCGGCGACGGAAGTGCCGCCGTACTTCTGGACGACCAGCGCCATTGAGCCTGTCCTCAGTCCTTGCGCGTGGTTGCGAGCGATCTAACGCCTCTGCCCGAGGTTAGGCTAACGGCCGTCTGTGGGCAGCTACTGGCAGCTGCGGAGCGGGTGGCCTGTGGCCGGTCGGGGGGGGGGAGCCTTCGACGGGCTCAGGGTGAGCGAGGCGTCATCCGGCTGCGGTCGGGCGGGTTGTGCGCTCAGGCCTCTGCAAGCACCTCGGCGCCGGTGGCGCGAACCGCGCAGACGCGGGTCTCGCCGTCCACGCCGTGGGCGGCGGCGGCTTCTCGCATCGCCCCGGCGACGCGTTCCGGATCGTCCACGGCGAAGGCGGCGATGGTGGGGCCGCCGCCGGAGAGGAAGACGGCCAGCGCGCCGGCGTCGCGGGCGGCCTGGAAGATCGGGAACATCGGCTGGAAGATCTGCGACCGCGCGGGCTGGTGGATCACATCCTCGGTGGCGGTCTCGAGCAGTTCGTAGCGCCCCTGTTGGAGGGCCGCGACCAGCATGGCGGCGCGGCCGATGTTGTGGACGGCCTGGTTGCGCGTCAGCCGTTCCGGCAGGGACTTCCGGGACTGCTCCGTGGGCATCGAGAACGAGGGGATCAGCAGTGCCAGCCTGAGGTCGTCCGGCGGCGTGACGCCGATATGCTTGAGGTCCCCCTCGTCGTCGACGATCACCTGCAGGCCGCCGAGCATCGCCGGGGCGGCGTTATCAGCGTGACCCTCGAGCTGTGAGGCGACCGCGAGCAGCGTGTCGGCCGAGTGCCCGCCCGCAATCAGCTCGTTGGCGGCGATCACGCCGGCGACTCGCGCCGCGGCGGAGACGCCGAGGCCTCGCCCGACCGGAATGTCGCCGTCGTACTCGACGCGCACCCCGGGAGGCGGCTCGATGCCGGCATTGCGGTAGAGCGTGAGCGCCGCCGTCGCCGCCATCGACTCAATCGGGCCGCGCGGCGTTGGGGCGGGCGAATCCTCCGCGGTGAGGCGGAAGTCGGCGGTCCAGTCGAAGGCGAGGCCGAGGCTGTCGAAGCCGGAGCCGACGTTGCCGGAGGTGGCGGGGACGCGCACGAGCGCGCTGCGTGGCGGCGTCGTGGGAGGCCTCGTTGCGGACATAGCGGCAGTGTAGAAGCGCATCGGTGTGGACGCCACGTTCGCCGGCGCGACGCGGCGGCGGGCGCTGCTCGATAGAACCAGCCGCGGGTGGATATACTGTGACGCTTCCGGCCTCGCCGGGAGAGATGGGCAGTCCGGCTCGATGGCGAGCGGTTCTCAAGGTTCCTAAGGGGGGTACTCGGTGGAAGACGTAGTCATTCTCAGTGGTGTTCGAACGGCGATCGGCGCGTTCGGTGGGTCGTTGGCGGACACGCCGGCGTCTGACCTGGCGGCGCAGGTGATGGCGGAGGCGGTGAGCCGGGCCGGAGTCGAGCCGGGCCAGGTCGATCAGGTGATCCTGGGTTGTGTGGGCCAGGTGGCGGAAGACGGCTACATCTCGCGCCACGCATCGGTGAAGGCGGGCATGCCCGTCGAGACGCCGGCCTACACCGTGAACCGCATCTGCGGGTCCGGGCTGGAGGCGATCAACACCGGTGCGCGCTGGTTGCAGACCGGCGATGCCGAGATCGTCGTGGCCGGCGGCGTCGAGAACATGAGCTCGATGCCGTTCTACCTGCGCAAGGCGCGCTATGGCTACACATACGGCCACGACAAGCTCGAAGACGGCACGATGCACCTGCTGACCGATCCCTTCGACCGCATCCTCATGGGAGAGACGGCGGAGAACCTGGCGGAGCGCTACGAGGTCTCGCGCGAGGTGCAGGACGAGTACTCCGTGCAGTCGCAGGAGCGCGCGCGGGTCGCCATCGACGAGGGCCGCTTCACCGAGCAGATCGTGCCGGTCGAGGTGCGCAAGGGTCGCGAGACGGTGACGTTCGACACCGACGAGCACCCCCGCGCCACGAGCATGGAGGCGCTGGGCAAGCTGCGCACGATCTTTCGCGATGGCGGCAGCGTGACCGCGGGCAACGCCTCCGGCATCAATGACGGCGCGGCGGCCGTGGTCCTGACGACGGCGGCGAAGGCGGAGGAGCTGGGCCTGACGCCGAGGCTGCGGGTGGTTGCCCGTGCGGAGTCGGGCGTCGAGCCCTCGATCATGGGTTCGGGGCCGATTCCGGCGGTGGAGAAGGTGCTGGAGAAGGCGGGCCTGACGGTCGACGACCTCGACACGATCGAGCTGAACGAGGCGTTTGCGTCCGTGGCGGCGGCCTGCTCGACGGCGCTCGGGCTGCCGGCGGAGAAGACGAACCCGAACGGCGGCGCGATCGCGCTCGGTCACCCGGTCGGCGCGACGGGCACGATCCTGGCGGTGAAGACGATGTACGAGCTGGACCGTATCGACGGCCGCTATGGCCTCGTCTCGCTCTGCATCGGCGGCGGCCAGGGCATCGCCACGATCTTCGAGCGCGTGAACTAGCCTTGAACCGGGTCCAGATAGCAAGAAGCGGCCTCGAGAGGGGCCGCTTTTTCGTGACCGGCGTGCTTCAGAGCAGCGAGGCGATGCGCTCCCAGATGGCGTCGGTCAGGTGCTCGATGGAGCCGGTCGCGTCGAGCACGAGCCAGCGCTGCGGCTCGGCGGCCGCCTGGGTCAGGTAGCCGTCCCGCACCCGCTCGTGGAAGGCGAGAGCTTCGCGCTCCATGTAGTCGGTCTTTGGCCCGCCGCGCGCCTGGGCCTCGGCGGGGGAGAGGTCGAGCAGCACGGTCAGGGCCGGCGTCAGTCCACCGGTGGCGGCCTCGTTCACGGCGGCAATGAGGGAGCTGTCGAGTCCCCGCCCGTACTGCTGGTAGGCGACCGTGGAGTCCGAAAAGCGGTCGCACAGCACGACGGCGTCGCCGTCGAGTGCAGGACGAATCACCTCGTGCACCAGCTGGGCGCGGGCCGAAGCGAAGATCAGCAGCTCGGCTTCCGGGCCGGGCGACTCGCCGGCGAAGAGCGCATCGCGCAGCCGTTCGCCGAGTGCGGTGCCACCGGGCTCGCGGCAGCTCACGACTCGGTGTCCCGAGGCGCCGATGCGCTCGGCCAGGGCCGCGATCTGGGTGGACTTCCCGGCTCGCTCGCCGCCCTCGAAGGTGACGAAGAGGCCGCTCATCGGGTCATCGTGAGCTGCGCTGATCCCAGGGCAGCTCACGGTTGGGGAGACGGTCGCCGCCTGCGACGGTGATGCGGCGGTACGGCTCGCGCCCGCGCGAGGCGGACGTGAGGCCGTGGCGCGAGGCCAGCTCGTGCTGGAGGCGGCGGATGTAGGCGTTCTGAGGGGCCAGCTCGACGCTCTGGCGGCCGTGGAAGGAGACGGCGGCGACGGCCTCCTCTGCTTCGCGCAGGGCCGCGGTCAGGGGGTCGATCTCCTCACCTTCGCTACGCATCTTCAGCAGCGACTGCTCCATCTGGGTGACGGTGTTGTTGCGCAGCACGTAGACGGCGACGCCGCGGCTCTCCGCCTCGCGCAGCGGGCCGGTGCGCTGACGGTAGTAGTGGCGCAGCGTCATCACCGCATCGGCATCGCGTACGCTGTCCACGATTTCGGCGGCGGAGCGTGTGCTCTCGATCGCCTCCTCCAGGCGGTTGCGACTGACGCCGAAGGGGAGGATGCGGCGCGGGGGTCCGCCGGGTGCCGGCGGCACCGTCGTCGCGCTCTCGTCGGCGGTCTCGTCCGTGCCGCCGTCCGGGCTGCCGTGGAGCTGCAGCCGTTCCACGGTCTCCACGTCGCCGGCGTCGTCGACGGTGCGGACCTCCGCCTCGACGTCAAAGCCGCGCAGCAGAGCGTCGACGGTGCGCGCGATGTCCTCGTGGACCGCGACGCGGCTGAACGACTGGATCTCGACCAGCGACTGGAAGGTGGGGGCGCTGCGGCGTTCGAGCACGGTCTTCTGGGTGCCTCGCCGCCGCGCCTCGTCGTCGCCGAGGGTGACGGACTCGATGCCGCCGATCAGGTCGGAGAGCGTGGGGTTCTGCATGAGGTTGTTGAGCGTGTTGCCATGCGCGGTGGCGATCAGCTGCACGCCGCGCTCCGCGATCGTGCGTGCCGCCTCGGCTTCTAGCGCCGCGCCGATCTCATCGATCACGATCACCTCGGGCATGTGGTTCTCGACCGCCTCGATCATGACCTGGTGCTGGAGTTCCGGCCGGGGCACCTGCATCCGCCGGGAGCGCCCGACGCCGGGGTGGGGGATGTCTCCGTCGCCGCCGATTTCGTTCGAGGTGTCGACGATCACGACGCGCTTTTTCAACTCGTCGGCCAGCACGCGCGCCGCCTCGCGCAGCATCGTGGTCTTGCCTACCCCGGGGCGGCCCAGCAGGAGAATGCTGCGGCCGGACTCGACCAGGTCCCGCACCACGCCCGCGGACCCGCCGACGGCGCGGCCGGCACGCAGGGTGAGGCCGACGATGCGGCCCCGGCGGTTGCGGATCGCGGAGATGCGATGGAGCGTGCGTTCGATGCCGGCGCGGTTGTCCTCGCCGAATTCTGAGACCTGGCGCACGACGTACTCGAGCTCCTGTTCGGTCACCTCGGATTCGTCGAGCAACAGCTCGCCGCTGGAGTAGCGAATGGCGGGCGGGCGGCCGAGGTCGAGCACGATCTCGAGCAGGGCCTCGTCGTCGTGCGCTCGTACCGCAGCCGCGACGCGCTCCGGGACCACGGACAGCAACGCCTCCAGCTCAACGCCGTTGTCCACGTCCAGCGGGCGCGGCGCGTCGACGTCGGTGCTCGTCGTGCTAGACGCCACGGGATACCACCACTTCCGGGTTGAGACGCGCGCGTTCGGGCAGCGGCTTCGCGGTGCGGCGGCTCAACAGTGCGTACTCGTTGCCGGGCGCCAGCCCGCGCGCGGCCAGCAGCCCTTCCACCGGCCCCGCGAGGCGGGGCGCGAGCGTCAGCACACGCGGCCGCCCCTCGATCTGGGCAGCCGCCACGTCGAGCAGTGCTACCGCCGCAGCGGTCCCGCCGCCGTTATTGGCCCCGCCGCTGGCGATCAGGTCGAACTGCGCGAAGTCGCCGGCGAGGGAGAGCCGCAGCGAGGCGGAGAGCCGGCCGTCCTGCTCCGCCACCCACTCGCGAGCGTTGCGGCCGAGCCAGCGCCGCTCCTGGATGCCCTCCCACTCAACGAAGGTGAGCGCCATCGCCTGGCGTGCGTCGATGGGAAGGGCACGGTTGTAGAGCTGGAAGAGTTCGAAACCGTCGCTGTCACCGGCGTCGCGCACCTCGATGCCCTCGGGCGAGCGCTCCCCGGCGGGCGAGCGGTCCCGGCCAGGCGCGCAGTCTCCGGCGCGCAGGCCGTCGCCGCTCCAGAGCCGCTCGCGAAGCGCGGGCTGGAATCCGCTGCGAAGGGCGTGAAGGAGGACCGCCGCGTCCGCGGGGACGCGCAGCAGTACGCGCGTGACGCCGTTCTGGGTCGCTGCCTGCAGCGCCTGCTCCAGCAGCGCGTCGATCACCGCGCCGTTCCCGCCAGCGGAGGAGTGCGCGCGATCGAGGGTCTCGGAGGCGTCGACGAGCGTGTCGATCACCCAGGCGTCGTCGGCGGAAAGGGTGCGAGCGGTGGCGATGCCGTTGATCTGGCGGTCGCGCACGTCGATCCACATATGACGGCGGCGCACGAGCCACTGCTCGATGGCGGCCCCGAGCGCATGCGGCGCCGCGGCGGGCCGTGCCAGCCGCTCCCGGGTGACGGCCTGGTTCTCACAGACTGCGTCGTCGAAGGCGACGAGGGCGACCAGGTCGATCGGACGGGGCGGGTGCGCGCGGGTGGGGGGCGAGCCGGTCACGCCGTCGCCTCCTGCCGGCTGCCTGCGGCGCCATCGGCCGCATCACCGGCCACGGCGTCACGCACGAGCGACGCGAAGAGCGCGTGGAAGCGGGTGTCGCCGGTCAGCTCCGGGTGGAAGGCCGTCGCGAGCATCGAACCCTCGCGGCAGGCGACGACGCGGCCGTCATCGAGGCGGGCGAGCACCTCGACGCCCGGGCCGGCGGAGGCGATCACGGGTGCGCGGATAAAGACGGCTCGCAGCGGCCCGCCGTCGATGCCGGTGACGTCGAGGTTCGCCTCGAACGAATCGAGCTGACGGCCGAAGGCGTTGCGGTCCACGCTGATGTCCATGACGCCGATCGGCGGACGGTCGAGCGCGGGGGCGTCGCGGGCGAGCAGGATTGCGCCGGCGCAGGTGCCCCAGACCGGCAGGCCGCCGGCGATGCGGGCACGCAGCGGCTCCATCAGATCGAAGGCGATCAGCAGCCGGGCGATCGTCGTGCTCTCGCCGCCGGGGATGATCAGTCCATCGCACGCGTCCAGCTGCGCGCGTGTGCGCACCTCGTGGGCGTCGATGCCGATGCGTGCCAGCAGCGTGACGTGCTCCGCGAAGTCGCCCTGCATGGCGAGGACGCCGACGTGCGGCGCGCGGGTGGGGGCGGTCATGCCGGCGTCTTCCCGCGACGCGTGGTGGGGCGGATACGGGAGAGCGTGGTGGTCAGTTCCCCCGTGCGGCGAGCTGCTCTTCGGGCGCCAGCGAAGCGACGGCGATGCCGCGCATTGCGCTGCCGAGGCCACGTGAGACCTCGACGAGCGCATTGGCGTCGCCGAAGTTCGTCACCGCCTTGACGATCGCTGCCGCCATCTTCTCGGGCTCGTCGGACTTGAAGATGCCGGAGCCGACAAAGACCCCATCAGCGCCGAGCTGCATCATCAGCGCGGCGTCGGCGGGGCTGGCGACGCCGCCGGCGGAGAAGTTGACGACGGGGAGGCGTCCCAGCCGTTTCACCTCCTGCACGAGTGCGATCGGAGACTGGAGCTCCTTCGCGATATTGGCCACCTCATCGTCGGGGGCGCTCTGGACGTGGCGGATGCCGTCCCAGAGGGCGCGCATGTGGCGCACCGCTTCCACGATGTCGCCGGTGCCGGCTTCGCCCTTGGTGCGGATCATCGCCGCACCCTCGCTGATGCGGCGCAGCGCCTCGCCCAGGTCGCGGCAGCCGCAGACGAAGGGGACCCTGTATGCGTGCTTGTCGATGTGGTGGCGCTCGTCGGCGGGCGTCAGCACCTCGGACTCATCGATGTAGTCGACGCCGGCCGCCTCGAGGATCTGGGCCTCGACGAAGTGGCCGATGCGGGCCTTGGCCATCACCGGGATGGAGACGCTGTCCATGATCTCTTCGATCATGGCGATGTCGCTCATGCGCGCGACGCCGCCGTCGGCGCGGATATCGGAAGGGACGCGTTCCAGCGCCATCACGGAGCAGGCGCCGGCTTCCTCGGCGATCCTGGCGTGATCGGCGTTCACGACATCCATGATCACGCCGCCCTTGAGCATCTGGGCGAGCCCGGCCTTGACTGTCCACGTGGCAGTCTCAGCGCCGTCGCCGTTGACGGACGGGGTGCCGGTGGTCGGTTCGCCGGTGGTGCTGGTCATGGTGCTCCCGCGCTACTCATGGCTGCGCCGCATCCGCGCGACGCTACCCCAATTGTATGCGATTCCCGGCGCTGGGACGTGGCGTCCGTGGCGGCCGCCATGCGGCCCGTCTCTTGATCCGTGCGGCTCCCGCTGCCCGTTCCGCGCCTCGTGCGGTACGCTCCAGCCATGCCTGACCAAAGTGCCGCTCAGAGTACCACCGACGAAAAGAGCCCGTGGGTCGCGCACCACGAGTTCCATGGCGACATGCGCATTGGCCTCGTCTCCGACACGCACATCCCGGAGGCGCGCAAGACACTCTGGGACGAACTGTACGAGGTGTTCGACGGCGTCGACCTGATCCTCCACGCCGGTGACATGCACTCCGTGGTCGTGCTCGACTGGCTGGAGCGCGTCGCGCCGATTCTGGCGGTGCGCGGCAACGGCGACGACGGGTCGAGCGGCCGGCCGGTGGCCCCGCCGGACCCGCGGCTGGCGCACCAACAGGTGCTGGACGTGGACGGGCTGACGATCGGCATGACGCACGACTTTCCTCATTACGAGCTGCCGGGGTCGAACTTTGACGAGCGCATGGAGCGCCTGTTTGAGCAGAACGTCGACATCGTGGTGGCGGGCGACACCCACGTGCCCATCGTGACGGAGGCGCACGGGGTGTTGATCGTGAATTCCGGCTCGCCGACGTACCCGCGCAACCTCCAGACTCAACTTGGGACCGTCGGGTTCATGGAAATCCGGGGCGGCAAGGTCGAAACGTGGATCGAGCAACTGCATTGAGACGCCGGCCGGGCGCAGACAGGGACGAAGGACCGGGGCGGCCCGCCGGGCGCGTCGAGGATAACGATGAGCGTGCGGACAAGCGTGCGCCGCTCTAACCTCATCGTCGCGACGGCTTCGGCCATAATCGGGTTCGTGGCCATCGCGTTGACGCTCGCGCAGGGCGGGGGCACCGTCGGGTACGTGCTCGGCGTCGTGCTGCTGGCGAACGGCTACGCCCGCTACCGACTCGCGCAGCGAGAGTAGCGCCGGCGAAGCGTCCGCAGGCGAGGGGTCCGAAGGCGCCCGAGGGGGCCAGCCGTGGCGATCGATCCGCTCAAGGAAATCACGCACTTCCTCGTCCCGGTGGACGGCACCGCAGCCGCCTATAACGCGCTTGCCGTGGTGTGCGACATGGCGAAGCGCACCCGTGCCGCCGTGTCAGCCGTCCACGTGATCGAGGTGCCGCGGGCGCTGCCCGTCGAGGCTGATCTGGCGCCAGAAGCGGCGCGTGGTGAAGAGATTCTCACACGAGCGGAACAGATCGCGGACGAGCATGACGTCCAGGTCGCGGGTGAGCTGCTGCAGGCGCGGGACGCCGGCCCGGCGCTGGTGGACGAAGCCTTCGACATTGGCGCAGGTGCGATCGTGGTGGGGCTGGACTACCATCGTCGGCCGTACGGGAAGTTTGAGATCGGGCGCTTGCCCGAATACGTGCTCGCGAACGCACACTGCGAGGTCTGGGTGATCCGCTACGCATTCGACGAGGTCGTCGACGATCGCGGAGGCGGGCGCGTGTCGTGAGGGCCGTGATCATGGGCTGCGGCCGCGTCGGCTCCCAGGTGGCGATCCGGCTCTGCGAGGAAGGGCATGAGGTCGCCGTCATCGACCATGACCCGACGCAGTTCACCCGCTTCCTGCCTGCCAGCTTCACCGGCCAGCAACTGGCCGGGTCCGGTTCCGATCACCGCGTGCTGCTGGAGGCGGGGATCGAGCGTGCCGATGCCTTCATGGCGCTGACCCATGGCGACAATCGCAACGTGCTCGCGTCCCAGATCGCGAAGTACATCTATGGCGTCGACCGCATCGTCACCCGGCTTGCGGATCCGTTTCGCGCAGAGCTCTTCCAGCGGCTAGGGCTGACGACGGTCAGCCCGACGAACATCGGCGCAGAGCTCGCGTACGACGCGTTGACGCGGGAGTAGCGATGTACATCATCGTGATCGGCGCGGGCACGGTCGGCTACGGGCTGGCGATCGAGCTGCTGAAGTTTCCAGACCATGAGGTCGTGCTGATCGAAGACGACCCGGAACGCGCGAATGAGCTGCGCGATGAACTGGGGGAGATGGTGATCCAGGGCGACGGCACTGAGGTCGTCTTCCTCGAGGCCGCCGGCGCGGGGCGGGCGGACCTGGTGGTGTCGCTGACGCGCGACGATGCCCGCAACCTCGTCGCCTGCCAGGTGGCGAAGCACTGGTTCCATGTCGACCGCACGATCGCCCGGGTGAGCGACCCGCGAAACGAGCGGCTGTTCAAGATCCTCGGCATCGACGCGACGGTCTCAGCCGCCGCGGCGGCGCTGGCGCAGATCGAGACCACCCTGCCGGAGCACATCATCGTGCCGCTGATGCACCTGCAGGGATCCGGGCTGGAGATCGTCGATCTGCACGTGCTTGAGGGATCGACGGCCGACGGCACGGCGATCAAGGACCTGGCCCTGCCCTACCAGACGGTGTTCTCGCTCGTCGTCGGCATCGACGGTGCGCCCCGCGTCCCGACATCGGACACCGTGCTCCAGACGGGGGACGAGGTGATCGCGGTGATCGCCGAGGCGGCCGAGGAGCAACTGCGCTCGCTCTTCGCCGGGCCGCTCGCGGAGATCGACGAGGCAGACGTCGGGGCGGACGGGGCCTGACGGTGAGCGCCCGCCGGCTGGCGCACCTCGGCCCACGCGGGACCTATACGGAGGCTGCCGCGATCGCCCATGACCGGATGGCCGAGCTGGTGGCGACGCAAACCGTGCCCGA
>JASLOV010000145.1 GCA_030745285.1 Dehalococcoidia bacterium
GCTGGCGGCGACGTGCGACGTCCTCGTGACCGACCACTCCGCGCGCGAGGTACGGGCCCTTGACCTGCTTGCGCTCGGTACGGAGGCGGCGCCCTCGATCCGGGTCAGCATCACGCCGTTCGGACTCTCCGGCCCGTACACGGACTGGGAGGCCTCCGCATCGACGCTGCTGGCGATGGCCGGGCACAGCTGGCTGGCGGGCGACCCCGGGCGCGCACCGTTGACGATGCCGTGGCGGTACCCGCAGTACCAGTCCGGCCACTTCGCGTACATCGCCGCGCTCGCATACCGGCGCCAGACCGGCGCAGCGGCCGAGCCTCGCCATATCGAAATCAGCATGTTCGAGACGCTCACGAGCCTGCACCAATACACCGACACGATGTGGCGGTTCGGCGGACGCATCCGCAAGCGGCTGGGCAACCGCTTCGAGAACAACACGAACGTTCTGCTCGAGTGCCGCGACGGCTGGTACGAGGTGAGCCTGCCGCAGAACTTCTGGGTGCAGTTCACCCACATGATCGGCCGCAGCGACATCGCCGAAGAGGGGCCGCTCTCGACCGCCGCCGGGCGCATCGAGCACCACGAGGAGCTGGCCGATGTGATCACGGAGTCGCTGGGCGGCTGGAGCGCCGACCGCATCATGCGCGAGGGCCAGGAAGTCTGGCGGGTGCCAATCGGCTACGCCGCCACGCTCGGCGGCTTGCTCGATGACGAACAGCTCGCCTCGGCGGAGTTCTGGCGTCCCCTGCCGGCTACGGATGGACTGACGATCGCCGGGCAGGCGGTGCGGACGAGCGGTATCGAGTCGCCACCGGAACCCCCGCTCGCGCCCCCCGGTGCGGACTCCCGCGAGTTGATCGACACGCTGCCGTCCGCCAGCGAAACCACTGAGCGGCCGGCGGTGCCGCCCCCGTCGCCGCCCGCGCCCGGCGGGCCGCTGGGCGGGATGCGGGTGCTCGACATGACGCGTGTCTGGGCGGGGCCGGTGGCGGCGCGCATCCTCGGCGACCTCGGCGCCGACGTGATCCGCATCGAGGCGCCGTCCGGGCGGGGGCCCGCGATGATCCGCCAGCCGGCGCGCGGAGCGGACTTCCCGGGCGGCGACCCCGGCGAGCGCCCCTGGAACCGGCAGGGGCTGTTCAACAAGCTCAACCGCAACAAGCGGAGCCTGGCCGTCAACCTCAAGGAGCCGCGCGGACGCGAGCTCTTCCTCGCCCTCGTCGCCACGAGTGACGTGGTGATCGAGAACTTCTCGGCACGGGTGATGCCCGGGCTGGGGCTCGACTACGAGCGGCTGCGCGAGGCGAAGCCGGACATCATCTACGTCGCGATGCCGGCCTTCGGCCTCGGCGGCCCGCGGCGCGACTACATCGGCTTCGGCTCGAGCATCGAGCCTTCAAGCGGCTTCACGGCGCTGATGGGCTACTCCGACAACGAGCCGCGCATCACCGCGGCCGGCGTCTCCGACCCGATTGCCGGCACGACGGCCGTCGCGGCCGTGCTCACCGCGCTGGAGCGGCGCGACGCCACCGGCGAGGGGGCGTTCCTCGAACTGTCTCAGCAGCAGGCCGGCATCAACTTCCTGGGCGAGCACCTGATCGAGCGGCAGCTGAGCGGGCACGAACCGCCGCGCCGCGGCAACGGCCACTCCGAGTTCGCCCCTCACGGCGTCTACCGCTGCCGCGGTGACGACGAGTGGATCGCGCTCGCCACACGCGACGACGGTGAGTGGGCCGCCCTCGTCGCGCTCGCCGGGCGTGGCTGGGGCGAAGATGCGCGCTTCTCCTCGGTCGAGGCGCGGCGCAGCGAGCGGGAGGCGCTCGACGCAGAGATCGAGCGCTGGACCGAGAGCCGGGACAAGTTCGAGCTGACCCGGGCGCTACAGGCCGTCGCCGTCCCCGCCGGGCCGGTGCTCTCGGCACCTGAGTGGCTGGCCGACGAGCACCTGGCGGCGCGCGACTACTTCGTTGAGCTCGACCACCCCGACACCGGGCGCAACCAGTGGGACGGCTCGCCGATCGTCGCCGGCGGACGCGACTACGGCTGGTGGACCGCCGCCCCAACGCTGGGCGGCGACAACGAGGCGATCCTCGGCGAACTGGGACTCTCCCAGCCCGAGATCGACGCGCTCTACGAGAGCGGCGTGATCGCCGACCGGCCGCCCGGCGGCTGACTCACCTCAGGCTGAGTTGGCCGGGGCGCTCACCCGGCGGTGCGCTACCGGCTGTCCCGCCAGGCCTGGTGCTGGCGGGCGGAGTCCTTCAGCTGCGAGAGCAGCATGAAGCGGTCGACATCGCTTACCTCGGCGGCACGGATGTTGTTTGCCTCGACGCTGGTTCGCAGCGATTCGCGGGCGAGCTGGACGGCGCTCTGCGGGTGTTCGGTGATCGTCTTCATCGTGCTCTGTGCGTGCGGGATCAACTCATCGTCGGGCAGCACCACCGCCGCCATGCCCCAGCGGCCCGCTTCCTCCGCGCTGATCATGCGGCCGGTCAGGATCATCTCGGCGGCGTTGAGGTTGCCGACGGCGCGCGCCAGCCGCAGTGCGCCGCCGTACGCCGGCAGCACGCCCAGCGCGACCTGCGGCAGCTGGAACTGTGCCGATTCAGCCGCGTAGACAAAGTCGCAGCATAGCGGCACCAGCGCCCCGATGCCGATCGCGTAGCCGTTGACCGCGCAGACGACCGGCTTGTCGTAGTGCGAAAGGACATCGAACGGTGCGCTCCCGCCGGTGCGCCCGGCCATCGCCTCTTCGACGTCATCGGTCTTGTGGGTGCGGGGGTTCTTGAGGTCCGCGCCGGCGGAAAACGCCCGGCCCCGGCCGGTCAGCACGACGCCCTTGATTTCCTCGGCGGCCTCAACCTCGCGCAGCGCATCGACGAGGTCGACGGACAGGTCGGCGCTCCACGAGTTCAGCCGTTCGGGCTTGTTCAGCCAGACGGTCGCGACCGCCCCGTCGACTTCCACATCTACCGCTGAGTAGTCCGTTCTCACGCTGAGCCTCCTGTGACTCTGGTGCCGGGGTACCGAGGCGGGAATCATACTCGTCGGCGGGCGCTCACGACGACCGCAGGCGCCCCGGATGGGGCGTGATAGGCTCCGCTGCGCACAACGGCGAGACCGCGGCGTCGAGCCGAAGCGACGCGAAGAAGCGATGCAGAAGCGATGCAGAGCAGACGCGCCTGGAGCGTTCCCTGACCATGCCCGACCGCCCCCGAGGCAGCGACCGGCCTTTCGATCGCCCCTCCGCGACGATGGTCGGAGGCTGCGAGCTGGTCTTCGCATCCGCGCTCGTCTTCAAGATGCTCCACTGGGACGTCCACCTGATCTGTGAGCCGGCGGAGCATGCGAGGGCGTGGCGCAAGCTCGGCGTCTTCGAGAGCGACGGGCAGGTCACCGTCGAGACCGGGCCGAGCGACGATGCGCTGATGTCAGACATCCTCGTCACCTGCGGCGCGGAGCCCGCTGCGGTGGAAGGTATCGAGGGCATCGCCGGACCGGACACGACACGCATCGAGCTGTTCGGCGTGCGCCACGATGGCCGTGCCAGGGGCGAGGGGAGGACGGAGTCATGGGCGTCGTGCTCGGAACTGATCGCCTACATGCGGTCGGGGCTGGCCTCGATCACGCGGGAGCGTGACGACGACGGCCTGACCGGCTCCCCCTATCTGATTGCCGGTCGCTTCACGGCGTTCTTCCTCGGCTGCCACGCCGCCATGCTGGCCTGCGCGGCGCTCGAGGCCGCCGAACGGCCGGCGGTGATCACCGTGACGGCGCAGGAGTGCCTGCTGGCGACGATGCACTCCGCCGCCGCGTACGCGCAGCTCGAGGGCCGCGACATCGCACGGGTCTTCGGCGGCCCCCAGGCGGGCGGTCGCTACCGCTGCACCGACGGGCAGTTGCTGATCTCGCTGCCCGACCCGTTCCACTGGCAGAAGCTGGTGGAACTGCTCGGCAGCCCGGAGTGGTCGGTCGGCGAGTGGTGGCGTGACCCGGCGGCGCGCTTCGCCAACCGCGACCTCTTCGCGGCGGCGCTCGAGGACTGGTGCCGCGAGCTCACGCTGGCCGAGGCGATGGCGATCCTGCAGGCGGCGGGCATCCCGGCGGCCTACCTGGCGTCCGCCAGCGACGTGCTGGCGAACGAGCAACTGGCGGAGCGAAGCTTCGTGATCGATGCACCGCCTCAGACGTTTCCCTTCGAGCGGCCGTTCCGCGTGACGCCGGGCCCGGCTGCGGGACCGACCACGACCACTCTCCCCCCGGTGGCGCCGCCATCTCCGGGTGCCGACCGGCCCTCGCTGCCGTTGCTGCCGCTACGAGGGCTGCGTGTCTGTGACCTCTCGTGGGTCTGGTCGGGTCCGTACCTGACGAAGCACCTCGGGATGCTCGGCGCGGCGGTGACGAGGGTGGAGAGCGCAGGGCGTGTTGACGTGCATCGCATTCTGCCCCCGTTCATCGAGAGCGATGCGCCGCAGCACGAGCGCTCCTCCAGCCACCTCTTCACCAATCGCGCCAAGTCCAGCATCGGCGTCGACCTCAAGCACGCGGACGGGCTGGCGACGGTCAAGGACCTGATCGCCGCCAGCGACGTGCTCGTCGACAACTTCTCGCCCGGCACGCTGGAGCGGCTGGGGCTGGACTTCGAGACCGTCGCGGAGATCGCCAGTGCGAGGGGCTTCGTCTACCTCTCGCTGACCGGGTTCGGCACCAGCGGGCCGTGGGGCGGCCACCGCTCGTACGGGGCGCAGCTCGCCGATCTCGCCGGCCTCTCGGCGTTGACGGGTACCCGCGGTGGCGATGGCGAGCCGGTGTCGGTCGGCATCCCGATGGCCGACCCGCTCGCCGGCACATTCGGCGCGGCGGTCGTGCTCAATGCGTTGCGCCAGTCGCGTGCGCAGCGCGTCCCGGTCCACATCGGCATTGCGCAGTTCGAGGTGCTGGTGGCGGGCGTCGCGGACGCGCTGCTGGCCGGGCAGGCCGAGGGCAACCGCCGCGCCGGCGACCTCGCCGGCACTGGCGTCTACTCGTGCGACCAGCCGGAGAGCTGGATCGCGATCGATCTGCGCGACGAGGGCGCGATGCGCCGGCTGAGCGAGGTCGTCGGCGCGAGCAGCGAGGGGGACATCGAATCTCAGACCGCCGCGTGGGCCGGCGGCCGCTCCCCCGGCGAGGCCGCCTCCGAGCTTCGCTCGCGCGGCATCGACTGTACGGAGGTGCTCTCCGCCGCCGAGCTGCTGCACGATGCCAGCCTGCTTGCCGGTGGCTACTGGGCCCCTGCGCTGGCAGAGGACGGCTCGCAGCTCGTCGCACAGGGCGCGCCCTGGTTGCTCGACGGGGAGCGTCGTGCCGACGTGCGCCCGGCCCCTCGGCTGGGCGAGCACACCGACGAGGTTGCGCGTTCGCTCGGCTACTCGGGCGAGCGGGTGCGTGAGCTGAGGGCGTCCGGCGCCCTGACATGACGGTGAAGAGATGAGCGGACGAGGACACCCGGGTGTGAGCAGGCGGGTGCAGGGGCGGGGAGTGACCGATGACCATAGCAGCGTCTGAACCGACGGTCGGGGACCGCCTGGGGCCCAATCGTATCGCCGTTACCGGCGCACTGATCCGGGGCTACGTGAACAGCACCGGCGATGTCGGATTCGCGGCGCACGCCGCCGCGGTCAAGCTGGCCACCGGGACGGACATCGCTCCGCCGACGATGCTCGACCGCGACGTCGGCGCGAGGCTGGTCGCCGGGTCGTACTGGGGCGGCTACGCGCTCCACGCCAAGCAGGCATTCCGCTTCCACCGCCCGCTGGAGCGGGACGCCGTGTACACGATCGAGGGCGAGATGGTCGATGTCTTCACCAGGAACGACATCGGCTACTTCACCGTCGAGGCGAGCTGCCGGTCGGAAGAGGGTGAGCCGGCCTTCACCTCCACGTACACGCGCGCCTTCCGCTTCCCCGGGGATCGCAACCCCGACCGCAAGCCCGCCCGCCCGCGTCCCAGCATCTCCGCCTACCTGGCCGAGCATGGCGCGAGCGCAGCGGCGGACTTCCCCGCCGCCGGCAGCGTCCTCGAAGGGACGCCCCGCCGGATCACGAGGGATCTGATGAACCTCTACTCGGGTCCCGGTGCGAACACGCATACGGATGCAGCCATCGCCCGCCGCGCCGGTAACGCGGACGCTATCGTGCAGGGGCTGATGGTCACGTCGCTCGAGTGCGAGCTCTACCGGGAGGTCTTCGGCCCGGCCTGGTACACGGGTGGCGAGATATCGATCGCCTTCATCCGCCCCATCCTCGCAGATAGCCTGCTCACCGCCGCCGGGGTCGTCGTGAACGACAGCGAGGGGCGAATCTCACTGCGGACGGTGGTGTTCGATCAGGAGCAGCGACCGGTCACAATCGGTACCGTGAGCTGCGTCAGCCCGCCGCAACCGGCGTGAGGTCCAGGTAGAGTTCCGCCCTCACATCAGCAGGTAGGGGCGCTCCAGCAGCTCGATGACGCGCGCCAGGAAGCGGCCGGCTGGAGCGCCGTCGACGACGCGATGATCGAAGGTGAGGCTGAGGGTCAGCGCCTGACCGCGGACAGCCTGCCCGCCGTCGAAGCGAGCGACATCGCGCACCCGGCCAACGCCCAGGATCGCCGACTGAGGCGGATTCAGTACCGGCGTGAAGCCGTCGATGGGGAGCGTCGCCAGCGAGGTCACCGTGAAGGTGCCGCCGGAGACGTCATCGAGCGTGAGCGCATCCTCGCCCGCGCGCTCACCCTGTTCGGCTACCGCTCGCGCGAGGTCCTGCAGGCTGATCGCGTCGACGGCCGGCACGACCGGCACCATCAGTCCGGCCTCGAGGTCGGTGGCGAAGCCGACGTTCACCTCAGGTTCGATCACGATGGTGTCGCCCTCGAGCCGCGAGTTGAGCTGCGGGTGATCGCGCAGCGCCAGCGCACAGGCCCTCATGACGAGCGGCGTGAGCGTGACGACGACCCGTTCGCTGCGCCATTCACGGTTGAGCGCGTGCAGCATCGTGGAGGCCGGCTCCGCGTCGGCGTCGCTGAAGAGCGTGAGCTGCGCGCTCTGCTGCAGGCTGGCCCGCATGCGCTCGCCGATGGTGCGGCGACGGCCGCTGTACGGCACCGTCGGTGCCTCTGCGGGTGCGTCCGAGGCAGCCGGGGCCGTGGCGGCCGGAGTAGCAGGGGCGCCACCGCCGTCGATGTGGGCCTGCACGTCCGCCTCGGTGATGCGGCCGTTCGAGCCCGAGCCGGCGATCTCTCCGATCTCGATGCTGTGCTCACGCGCCAGCCGGCGGGCGACCGGCGTAGCAACCACCCGTTCGCCGGGGGCGCGGGCCGGCGGCGGCGCGGGCGCAGGTGAGGGTGTCGAGGGTGCCGCCGCGGCTGGCGGCGCCGCGGATGCAGCGGCTGGGGCAGCAGTGCCGCCACCTCCGGAAACCGGCTGGCTCCACTGCTGCGCGACCTCGTCGAGCATCGTCTGCGGGACCTCGGACTCCCCGCCTGCAAGCACGCATCCGACGACCGCGCCCGGCCTGAGCTTCGTCCCGGCCGGGACGAACTGCTTGAGCACGCCGGCGTCCTCGACCTCGACTTCGACCTCGACCTTCTCCGTCTCCATCTCGAAGATCGGCTGCCCGGCCTCGACGGTGGCTCCGTCGTCGACGAGCCAGCGGACGAGGTCGCCTTCCTCCATCGTCATGCCGACCTTGGGGATGTGGACGGTGGTGGCCATGAGCTACCCGCTCACCAGCCGTCGCGTCTGCTCGATGATCTGGTCGGAGTTCACGACCCATTCCTTTTCCAGCACCGGGCTGTACGGCACCGGGCTGAACGGTGCGCCGATCCGCATTGGGGGCGCGTCGAGGTGATCGAATGCGTGTTCCGCGATCTGGGCGTTGATCTCGCCGCCGATGCCGCCGAACTCCACCGCCTCGTGCACCGTGAGCACGCGATGCGTCTTGCGCACCGACTCCAGGACCGTCTCCGTGTCGAGCGGCTGCAGGCTGCGCGGGTCTACGACTTCGACGCTGATGCCCTCGCCGGCCAGCGTCTCGGCGGCGGCAAGCGCCTCGTGGACCATGTAGGCGGTGGCGACGATCGTCGCATCGGTCCCTTCACGCACTACGGCGGCACTGCCGAGCGGCACCGTGTACGACTCCTCCGGCACCGGCCCGCGCAGCCGCGAGCAGCGCTTGTGCATGATCATGAATACCGGGTTGTCCTCGCGCATCGACGTCACCATCAGGCCCTTGGCGTCGTACGCGGTGCTCGGCATCACGACCTTCAGGCCGGGGATATGGCAGAGCAGCGCCTCCAGGCTCTGCGAGTGCTGCGCGGCCATCCCGGTGCCCGCACCGGCGTTGACGAGCACGGTCAGCGGCAGCCGCGCCTTGCCGCCGAACATGTACTTCATCTTCGCCATCTGGTTGATGATCTGGTCGAAGCAGACGCCGATGAAGTCGATGAACATCAGGCTGATCACCGGCCGCAGCCCCTGCGTGGCTGCGCCGATCGCCAGGCCCGTGATCGCGTTCTCCGAGATCGGCGTGTCCATGATCCGCTTCGGGCCGAACTTCGTGAGCACGCCCTGGGTGATGCCGAAGACGTCGCCCTGCTTGGCGAGGTCGATTCCGGCGACGAAGACGGAGTCGTCGCTCGTCATCTCCTGGTGGATGGCCTCGTTGATCGCCTCGCGGTAGCTGATCTCGCGGTCCGTGGTCACCTCGGTTGTTACTGTTGTCATGTTCTCGTCCTCTCGCTCGCTCGTCGCCCCGGCCTGGCTGCGGATGCCATGGCGGCGGATGCCCTAGCTGTAGATGTCGGTGAGCAGCTCGGAGAGCTCGGGGTAGGGGGCCTCCTCGGCGAACGTGATCGCCTCTTCGATCTCGCGCTGCACTTCCTCGGTGATGCGGTCCGCCGATTCGCCCGAGAGGATCGCCCGCTCCTCGAGCACGCCGCACAGGATCGTCAGGGGGTCGCGTTCGCGCCAGGCCGCACGCTCCTCCTCCGGCCGTGGGTCGCCCTCGCTCCGGCCGGTGTGGTTGTAGAAGCGGTAGGTGTCGCACTCCAGCAGCGTCGGCCCGTTGCCCGTGCGGGCCCGGGCGACGGCCTCGCCGGCGGCCTGGTGCACGGCGAGCACGTCCTGCCCGTCGACGGTGAAGCCGGGGATGCCGTAGGCGGCGGCGCGATCGGAGAGCTGGGTGATTGAGCCCTGCTTCTCCTGCGGCGTGAACTCGCCCCAGTGGTTGTTCTCGATCACGAAGACCGCCGGCAGATCGAAGAGAGCGGCAAAGTTCAGTGACTCGTGCCAGGTGCCCTCGTTCGTCGAACCGTCGCCGGAGAAGCAGACGGAGACGCCGCCGGTGCCCTGGTATTGAGCGGCGAAGGCGGCGCCGACCGCGATCGGCGGGCCGCCACCGACGATGCCGTTCGCGCCGAGGATGCCGAGGTCGAGGTCGGCGATGTGCATCGACCCGCCCTTGCCCCGGCAGTAGCCGGAAGACTTGCCGAGCAGTTCGGCGAGCATCAGCTTGACGTCGCCGCCCTTGGCGATGCAGTGGCCGTGCCCGCGGTGGGTACTCGCGATCGTGTCGGTCGCTTCGAGGTGCGAGCAGACGCCGACGGCGACGGCTTCTTCGCCGGCGTAGAGGTGAACCGCGCCCGGGATCCTCGCCTGCTCGGCCATGCGGCCGGCGGCCTCCTCGAATTCGCGGATGGTCACCATCGTTCGGAACATGTAGAGCAGTTGCTCGCTGTCGAGATCCGTTGTCATTCCTAGCCTCCCATCAGACGCCCCGTGTGATCGCTCGCCCTCGTCTGCAAACGCGTACTACGTACTACCTGCTCGGCTCATACTACCCGCCCGCCGCGCCGGTGCGAGGGGCGTAGAAGTGGATCGCCTCGCCGCCGACCGCCAGCGCGGCCTCCTTCAGCGCCTCCGACAGCGTCGGGTGCGGGTGCACCGTCGCCGCCAGCTCCGCCGGTGTCGTCTCCAGCAGGCGGCCGAGGCTCGCCTGGGCGATCAGCTCCGTGGCGTCGTGCCCGACGATCTGCGCGCCGAGCAGTTCCTGGCTCTGTGCGTCGACGACGAGCTTCACGAATCCCTCGCCACCGTCGACGGCGGTCGCCCGGCCGCTCGCGGCGTAGGGGAAGCGCCCGATGCTGACCTCGTGCCCGCGTTCGCGCGCCGCCGCCGCCGTCAGTCCGACGCTCGCCACCTGCGGTTGGCAGTAGACCGCGCGAGGCATCCACTCGTAGTCGAGCGGGGCCGGCTCGAAGCCCGCGATTGCCTCGGCGGCGACCACGCCCTGTGCCGAGGCGGCATGCGCCAGCGGCAGCTCGCCGGTGAGGTCGCCGATCGCCCACAGCCCCTCGATGTTGGTGCGGCAGTGGCCGTCCACCTGCACGAAGCCGCGATCGAGCGTGACGCCGAGCGCCTCGAGGCCCAGTCCTTCGCTGTTTGGCGCGATGCCCGCCGCCAGCAGCACGCGATCGGCCGTCAGCTCCTCGCCCGAGGCGAGCGCCACCGTCACGCCGTCGCCGCTCCCCGAAGGGGGCGTGACCGACGCGACCGGAGCGGAGGTTCGCAGCTCGATACCGCGACGGCTGAAGGAGCGTTCGAGCGCGGCCGCGGCTTCCTCATCCTCGCCGGGCAGCAGCTGCGGCAGCGCCTCGATCAGCGTCACCCGCGCGCCGTAGCCGCTCCAGAGATAGGCGAATTCCACCCCCACGGCCCCGCCGCCGACGATCACCGCCGGGTCGGGCAGCGTCCTCAGCGCCAGCGCCTCACGGCTGGTGATGATGTGTTCTCCGTCGGGCACGACGCCGGGCAGGGCGGCGGGGCGGGCGCCGGTGGCCAGGATCACGTTCGCCGCCTCGATCCGGCGCCCGCCAGGCTCGATGCGCAGCGCCGTCGCGGCTTCGAGCTGCGCCGTGCCTTCGAGCACCTCGACGCCGTTCTGCTTGAGCAGGATGGCGATGCCGTCGCCCAGCCTCGCCACCACCGCGCGGCTGGCGTCGATGGCGCGACCGAGGTCGAGGCGCAGCCCGTCGAACTCGATGCCGAGCCGCTCGCCATCGTCGCGCACGGCGGCGACCAGCTCCGCGGCATGCAGCAGCGTCTTGCTGGGGATGCAGCCGTGGTTGAGGCAGACGCCGCCCAGCCCGTCGCGCTCGACCAGCGCGACGCGCAGGCCGAGCTGCGCCGCCCGGATCGCCGCGACGTAGCCGCCGGGCCCCGCGCCGACGACGGCGACATCGTACGGCTCGTACCGGTCGCTCCCGGGCGCCGCGTCAGCCATCGAGCCGCCGGCTCGTCGCTGCGGCGCGTGCTTGATCGGCGGCGTGGTACGAGGAG
>JASLOV010000146.1 GCA_030745285.1 Dehalococcoidia bacterium
GTCGACGGGCGCGCCGCAGGGGATTGCGATGCTCGCGAACCTGGCCGGGTTCGCGGCGTTCGTGGTGCTGATGTCGCTGCTGACGACGGCCTCGAACCAGCTCGGCCCCGGTCCGTTGCTGGCGGAATCGCTGTGGGAGTCGATCTCGGGCTACGAGGTCGGCCGGGCCCTGCTCGGCAACTAGGGCTCGGCGACCAGGGCTCGGTAAGAGGGCTCGGCAAACCAGGCCCCGGGCCCCGCGACCAGCGCGCCTCGACGGCCCGCCTCCGCCGTCAGGCGACGACGCCCGCCTCCCGCAGCTCCGCGATCGCCGCGGTGTCCTTGCCGATGCCGTCGAGCACCGCGTCGGTGTGCTGACCCTGCGCGGGTGCGACCGTGCGCACGCGGCCCGGGGTGTCCGAGAGCTTCGGCCCGATGCCGATCTGCCGGACCGTGCCGATACCGTCCGCCTCTACCTCGACCACCATCTCGCGCGAGCGATTGTGCGGATCATCGAGCGCTTCATCGAGCGCATAAACCGGCGCCACGCACATGTCGACCGAGACGAGCTGGTCGAACCACTCGTCGCGGGTCTTCGCGCGGAACGTCTGCTCGAAGTGCGCCTTGATCTCAGGGTGGCGGCCAAGGTCGAACTCGAGGTCCTTGAAGTCCTCACGACCGACTACCTCGCAGAGCGCGGCCCAGAAGTGGGGTTCGAGTGAGCCGAGCGAGAGGTACTTGCCATCGGCGCACTCGTAGACGTCGTAATGAGGGGCCGCGCCGTTGAGCTGTCCGGCACCCGGCTGCGGCGCCGGGCCGCCCCCGAGCACGCCGGAAGCCGCGCTGGCGAGCAAGTAGAGCACGCCGTCGGACATCGCGCAGTCGACGAACTGGCCCTTGCCGGTGCGTCCGCGGGCGAGCAGGGCGGTGGTGATGGAGAAGGCGGCCATCAACCCGCCGCCGGCGAAGTCGGCGATCACGTTGGCGGGGATGGCCGGCTTCTGGCCGGGGCGGCCGATGAAGCCGAGCGCGCCGCCGATCGAGATGTAATTGATGTCGTGTCCCACAACCTCGCGGTACGGGCCGGTCTGGCCGTAGCCGGAGAGCGAGCAGTAGACGATGCGGTCGTTGATCTTCGCGATCGTGTCGTAGTCGACCCCGAGGCGCTCGACGACGCCGGGGCGGAAGCCCTCGAGCACGACGTCGGCGTCCTTGCAGAGCTGGTAGAAGAGATCGCGGCCGCGGTCCTCTCGCAGATTGATCACGATCGAACGCTTGTTGCGGCCGAGCGCGTTGTGAGCGCGGCGGCGACGGCTGGCGTCGTCGTCCGCAGGCGGGTTGTTGGCACGACCGTCGCGCAGGTACTGGGGCGGGGCCTCCACCAGCAGGACGTCTGCGCCGAGGTCTCCGAGCAGCATCGAGCAGTAGGGGCCGGGCGCGAGCCTGGAGAGGTCGAGTACGCGGATTCCCTCAAGTGCGGTCATGGCCAATCTTCCCTTCCCTAGCACTCCTGGGCGCCGTGCAGTTGGTTCGTAGTTCTCGTTTGTGCGGTTGCCCAATCGCAGCACATTCTGTGAGATTGAGTCGGTCGGGCCGCAGTGTGGCACAGCGAACGCGTGGCGCGCCCGTACGGCGCCGCGCCCGTATCCTGCGGCGCACCGGGCCAGCCCCCCGGCTCAGCCATTCGGGGCTGTCATCGGGGAAGGGAGCCAACGCTGAGTACGTACGCAGACCGACGAGACTTCTGGAGCCGGCTTCGAGATGGCACGCGGCTCAGCCGTCGCGCCCTGCTGCGGGGCGGTGCGCTGGCCGCCACGGGGCTGGCGGGCGCTGCGCTCATCGGCTGCGACGAGGACGAGCCGGCGCCTCCCGCCCCACCGACCGCCACCGCGACCCCGGCTCCGACCGTGGCGGCGATCCCGTCCGGGAAGCTGCACGACGGGCCGCTGCCGGCGACCGCCGCCGAACTGGATCCGGCTGGCGCGAAGCGCGGCGGGACGCTGCGCATGCGTTACCTGGAGCCCGGCCACCTGGACATTAACCGCACGCTTTCGTGTACCACCTACCACCCGCTGAGCTACACCATGAGCAAGCTGGTGCGCGCCCGCACCGGCGCCGGCGCCGATCCGTTCCGCGTCGAAGTCGAGCCCGACCTGGCGGAGTCGTGGTCGGTCAACGACGACGCGACCGAGTACACCTTCCGGCTGCGGCAGGGCGTGCGGACCCACGACCGGCTGCCGACGTTCGGGCGGGAGTTCACCTCGGAGGACGTGCGGCTCTCGTGGGAGCGCTACCGCGCGGGTGGCAGTCAGCGCGATGTCTACGCGCCGGTCGCCGATGTGGCGACGCCGGATGACCACACGCTGGTGGTGCGGCTCTCGGAGCCGGTGGTCGACTTCCCCGCGAACATCGCGTCCTGGTCGTACCTCTGGCCGCGCGAGGTGATCGACGACCCCGAGGCGATCGAACGCGAGGCCGTGGGCACCGGGCCGTTCACGCTCGAAGAGTGGAGCCGTGGCGAGCGTGCGGTGTTCCGTCGCAACCCGGATTACTTTGAGCAGGGCCTGCCGTACCTCGATGAAGTGATCGTGAGCGTCGAGGACGACCGTGCGGTCGCCCAGGACCGTTTCGTGGCCGGCGAGTTCTTGGATATCGACGTGGTCGATGACGTGGAGATGCAACGGCTGCTGCGGGACGCGGGCACGACCGCGCTCGGCTTCAAGTTCCCTCGTTCGCGCGGCGCCAACGTCAACGGCTGGCACTTTCAGATGTCGAACCCGATCTTCGCCGACGAGCGCGTGCGCCGGGCGATCTCGCTGGCCTTCGACCGCAGCGCCTACGACGAGGCGAGGAACGCCGGCGACAACGCCAGCCCGGACGGGCCGTTCTCGAACGCGCCGATGCCGTGGTCGTTCCTCTTCGACGAGTATCCGACGGGGGCCGCCAATGGCGAGTGGTACCGCTACGACCCGGCGCTCGCGTCGAGCCTGATGCGGGCCGTCGGCTACAGCGCGACGGAGCCGCTAGGCTTCGAGCTGCTGAGCTACTACGTGACGGAGTCGTTCCCCGACCAGGTGGTGCCGGGCATCAATGCGGTCCTGCCCGAGGTCAACATCCGCTATCGCGAGCTGGAGCAACAGCCGTACATCCAGTTGCTCTCCGACCGTGACTTCGAGTCCGCGATCGGTATCGTCTGGGGGCCGCCGGGGTACGGCATGGACCAGTGGATCGTGCCGTGGTGGCACTCCCGCGGCGCGCTCAACTACAACGCCGTCAACGACGCCGTGCTGGACACGATGCTCGAACGTCAGCGTGCGGAGACGAACGACGACCAGCGGCGACAGCTCTGGCGGTCGATCTGGGACCGCGTGCACGACCAGGTCTGGGACGTCTGGTGGCCGGAGGCGCACACGCGCGGCATCCAGCGCGACTACCTGATGAACATGCGCTGGCACGGCCTGGTCGGCAGCTACCTCTGCTACGGCAGCGATCAGGCGCGGGCGGTGTGGCTGGACGACGGCGCACCGGGTCTCGATCGCTAACCGCTGGGCTGTTGACCCTCGCTCGCTGCAAGAACCTGCGTGTAGACCACGGCGGCCTCGGCGCTGAAGCAGACGAACGTCACCCGCGGAGGCGTCTCGTGGGCTTCGAGGAAGGCGACCGTCTCCGCAACGGCGATGGCGGTCGCCGCCTGCAGCGGGTAGCCGTAGACGCCGGTGCTGATGGCGGGAAAGGCGACCTCCTCCGCGCCGAGTTCGGCCGCGAGCGTGAGGGAGTTGCGGTAGCAGCCGGCCAGCAAGGCGGGCTCACCCGCGTCTCCGCCGCGCCAGACGGGGCCGGCGGTGTGGATCACCCAGCGTGCGGGCAGGTCGTAGCCGTCGGTCGCCCGCGCCTCGCCGGTCGGGCAGCCGCCAAGGGTGCGGCATTGCTCGAGCAGGCGCGGACCGGCAGCGCGGTGGATGGCGCCATCGACGCCCCCGCCGCCGAGCAGCGACTCGTTCGCCGCGTTCACGATCGCATCGACCGGCAGCTCGGTGATATCGCCTTCGACGACGGAGATGCGACCGGTCATCTGGCTCTCAATCGACGGGCTGGGCGGGGCGGTGAAGTTCGCGGGAGAGTAGCACCCGGGGTCGCAGGCGGCCGAATGGAGCGAGCTGTCGCGGCGGGCGCTATTATCGCCGCGCAGTTAGGGGTGAATCGGATGGCATACGAGCAGATCAAAGCGGAGAGGCGCGGCCACGTCGGCGTCATCACGCTGAGCCGGCCGGAGAAGCTGAACGCGTGGACCGATCAGATGCACCGTGAGCTGGTCGACCAGGTCGAGCAGTGGAACGCGGACAGCGACATCGGCGCGATGGTGCTGACGGGCGAGGGCCGGGCGTTCTGCGCCGGCGCCGACCTCGGCGGCTTCAAGGACCGGCTGGAGACTGTCGACGACGCTCCCGCCGGCGGCAGCGCGACGAACTTCTCCACCCCGTGGACGACGCTGCTGCGGCAGTCGAAGCCGGTCGTGGCCGCGATCAACGGCTACGCCATGGGCGTCGGCCTGACGATGGTGCTGCCGTGCGACGTACGGCTGGCCGCCGAGGGCGCGCAGGTGTCGATCCGGTTCGTGAAGGTGGGGCTGCTTCCGGAACTGGGCTCGACGCGACTGCTCCCGCAGATCGTCGGGCTGGGGAACGCCACGGACATGTGCCTGACCGGCCGCATGGTGGGCGCGGAAGAAGCGCTGCGGATGGGGCTGGTGATCGACGTGACTCCGGCCGACCAGCTGCTGGACGCCTCGATCGCGAAGGCGGAGGAGCTGGCAGGTAACCCGCCGTCCGTCGTGCGATTCATCAAGGAGCTGCTGGCGAAGAACCCGCTCGACCAGGACCTGGACGCCGTGATGGAGCGCGAGCAGGTGCGCGATCGCATCGCGCGCCGGCTGCCGGAGCATGCCGAGGCGGTGAGCGCGTTCCTGGAGAAGCGCGATCCGCAGTTCTACCGGTAGCGAGTCGCCGCCAGCCCGGACCGGCATGCCCAGAGAGAGGTCGAACGATGTACGAAGAGATTCTGCTTGAGATCGATGACCCGGTCGCGACGATCACGCTCAACCGACCGGACCAGCTCAACGCGCTGACGGACCGCACGATGCAGGAGCTGCGGCACGCGGTGGCGACGGCGGAGCGCACCGACAAGGTCGTAGGCATCGTGCTGACGGGCGCGGGCCGGGGATTCTGCGCGGGCGTCGACATGGGCTCGTTGCAGGACATCCAGGCCGCGGGCACGTCCGCCGGCATGCGGCAGCAGACGGAGATCGAAAAGCTCGACCCCGGCGACCAGGCGATGGGGCCGGACTTTCGCCACGGGTTCGGGTACCTGATGACGGTGCGCAAGCCGGTGATCGCCGCGGTGAACGGTCCCTGCGCGGGGCTCGGGTTCTCGCTCTCGATGTTCTGCGACATGCGGTTCATGTCAGAGTCGGCGATGTTCACGACGGCGTTTGCGCCGCGAGGGCTGGTGGCGGAGCACGGTATGAGCTGGGTGCTGCCGCGCTTGATTGGCCCGGCGCAGGCCTTCGACCTCTTCTTCAGCGCTCGCCGCATCGAGCCGGCCGAGGCCCTGAGCCTGGGGCTCGTCAGTCGCATCGTGCCACCGGAGGGACTGCTGGACGAGGCGCAGGGCTACGTCCGCGACCTGGCGAAGACGGCATCGCCGTCCTCGCTGATGTACATGAAGCGACAGGTGTACAAGCACCTCATGGCGCCGCTGGGTGAGGCATTCGTGGAGACCAACGGCCTGCAGGAAGAGACTGTGGCGCTGCCCGACTTCAAGGAGGGCATCGCCTCCTTCATGGAGCGCCGTCCCCCGGAGTTCCCGAGGGTGTCGTTCGACGACTGACGCGCGTGACAGGAATTCACGATGCACGCAGCCGCCCCCTCCATGCTCGTGGCGGGCTGACGCGATGACTGCAGGCCGGCGGCACATCGTGGAGGTGCGGGACGTCAGGTTCGGGACGGCGCTGTGTCGGCCGAGGCGATCGTTCGCGAGGTCCCGGAGGGCCAGATTCGTGGTGATCTCTGTCCCGCTGCGATGCTCGACGCCGGAAGCTACGTCCTCTGGATCGATGATGAGCACTGGACCGTGGCGCTGCGGCCGTCTGGCTCAGAGCCGCCTCCGGCGATGGTGATCGAGAGCGACGTCGACCCACCGATCAGCGACCGATGAGCCGCGAGCGACGGGCCCGTACCCTCGACGAGATCGACCGCACGACCGAGGTTTTGCTGTTGCTCCTCGTCGTGGCGGTGGTGCCGCTGGTGCTCGCGCCCGCGCTGTCCGAGGCGTTTGACCTCTCGGTCGATGCGGAGCGCACGGCGACGGAGCTGCACTGGCTGATCTGGTCCGTGTTCGCGCTCGAAGTCGTCACGAGGGCGTACCTCGCCCCCCAGCGCAGCCGCTACCTCGCGACGGTCTGGTTCAACGTCGTGACCGTGGTCGGCCCGTTCCTCCGCCCGCTGCGGCCGTTGCGGCGCTTGCAGGTGGTGGCAACGGGGATGCGTGCAGTGACGACGCTTCGCATCAGACTCAGCCGCTAACGACGATGGGCCCGGGCGACGGCGGGGCCCGGTTCGCCTACCAGCCGGGCACGTCGGCCTCCAGCCCGAGCAGCTGGCGGCCGGCGGTCTCGTAGTGCGCCGGCACCGCCGCCGCGTGCTGCACGCCGACGTGCACGTCACGGAAGCAGCGCTCCAGCCGGTGCTTCGTGTACACCGCGTTCGTCCCGGCCGCGTGGAACAGCAGGTCGACGGCCTTCACGGACTCGTGCATGGCGTGCACGATCGCCAACCGCAGGTCGACCAGGGCCGCGGCAGGCTCCTGAGCCGGGTCCTTCGCGACGGCGCACGCCTCCCGGGTCGCGCCCACCAGGTAAGCGCGAGCCGAGCGCACGATCGCCTCGGCTTCGGCCGTCTTCGTCTGCACGTACGGCCGGTCCCGCAGCGCTGTCGACGATCCCGTCGAGCCCCTCGACGCCGCCAGCACGCCGAACTCGTCGAGCGCCCCGCGGGCGATGCCGAGCGAGTTCGCGGCGGTCATCACACAGCCGAACGGGCCCTTGAACCGCGTGCGGTAGAGCGGCCCCTCCACGCCCGGGCGGTCGAGCATGTGGAATGTGCGCTGCTCCGGCACGAACAGTCCGTCGACGGCAAAATCGTTGCTGCCGGTGCCGCGCATGCCGACGGTGTGCCAGACGTCGATGACCTCGCCGTCGCGTACGGGGATGAAGCAGTAGCGCGTGACCGGGCCGCGCTCGTCGCGGCGCTGCTCGCCGCCGTCGGTCACCAGGCAGTTGCCCACCATCCGGCGAGCGTGGGTGATGCCGCTCTGGAAGTCCCAGCGGCCGGTGAGGATGTACCCGCCCTCCACCGCCTCCGCCGTCGTCAGCAGGCGTGCCGAACCGGCAGTGTCGAAGGGACCGACCTCGTCGAGCATCGCCGCGGCCGTCTCTGCGTCCATACACCCGGCGAACTCGCTGACGCCCGAGCCGAGCATCGCCACCCAGCCTGCCGACCCGTCCGCACGCGAGATCTCCTCGACCACCCGTAGCGCTGTCAGCGGGTCGACCTGCGGGCCGCCGTAGGCCCGGGGCGCGTAGAGGCGGAACAGCTCCGCCTCGGACATTGCACGTGCGAGCTCGTCCGGTAGCCTGCGCAGCGACTCGATCTCGTCGGCGGCCTCGCGGATGCGAGGGGCGAGGGCGCGGGCCCGCGCGATGCGCTCGTCGTCGACGCCGTCGAGCTCGGGCTGATCCATCGCCTGCGTCGCCGGCACCGGGCGACCTCGCCCGCTACTCGGTCGGCCGGGCGATGCCCAGGCCCGGAACGACGGTCAGGTTCGGGACGAGTTCGAGCGCGGAGGGCGCGATGCGGATCTTCTGGGAGCGGCTGCCGCCCCCCAGCACCAGCTCGTCCTCGTCCATCAGCGACTGGTCGATGTAGACCGGCACCGCTGGTGGCAAGGCGAAGACCGTGACACCGCCAATGAGCATCCCCGTCAGCTCTGCCGTCTCCTCGGCCGAGGCGAACGACGCCTTCCGCACGTCCATCAGCCCGCGCACCTTGCCGTTGACGTCCAGTCGCGACGTCGCCGCCACGACGCACGCCGCGTACTGCTGCTCGCCCCGCTTCGAGGCGACGATGATGGTGTTCGCGGATTGCTCCGGCGGCACGCCGTAGCGTTCGCAGAAGGCGGTGGTGTCGGCGAACTCCGGGTCGCACTCCATCACCTCGTACGCCACGCCCAGCGCATCGAGGGCGTCGATCACCACCTGCCCCGCTTCCTCGAGCGCCCCATCGGCGGTCATGCACCGCCGCCCGAGCCGCCGAGCTCGCGTTGCATCTGAGCCAGCCCCATCGGGCCGAGCGCGAAGGCCCTGGCGTGCCAGTCCTTCAGATCGAATTCGGTCCCATCGCCGCTTGCCCGCTGGCGAGCCTGCGCCCGCGCCTCGAGCCAGTGCCGCTCGCCGACCTTGTAGCTGATCGCCTGGCCCGGGACGCCGAGGTAGCGGTCGATCTCGCTGACGGCGAAGGCGTGCTCGAAGGGCACGTACAGGTCGAGGAAGTCGAGCGCGATGCCCGGTTCCCACGTCTCGCCGGGGTGGAAGTCGCTGGCAGCGGGGATAGGCAGTTCGAGGTGCATGCCGATGTCGATGATCACCCGCGCCGCCCGGAACGCCTGTGAGATCAGCATCCCGAGGTAGTAGTCGGGGTGCTCCAGGTAGCCGAGCTCCGCCATCAGCCGCTCCGCATAGAGCGCCCAGCCCTCGACGTAGCCGGAGGTGCCGCCCATCAGTCGCTGGAAGCGAGACAGCTCATCGCCCATGTGCCGCGTGGTCGCGATCTGGAGGTGGTGGCCCGGCACCCCCTCGTGGTAGGCGACGGAGACCTCCGTCCAGAGCGGGAAGCGCGTCTTGCCGCCGGTCGGGTACCAGGTGCGGCCGGGCCGGCTGAAGTCTTCCGACGGCCCTGTGTAGTACATCGCCAGCGCCCCGCCGGGCGGCGCGATCATCGCCTCGATGCGCTGCACCGGCTCGGCGATGTCGAAGTGCGTGCCGTTCAGTTCGGCGATCGTGGTCTCCT